>CAZFJT010000018.1:0-9559 GCA_964519135.1 uncultured Syntrophales bacterium
CCCGGATCATTTAACAACAGCCGATGACTTTCATGTTTCGTTGTCGCTTTTATGCAATGGGAGTTGGTATTAGTAGGTTGGATCAAAAAAGAAGGGATCCCTGGATAAAAAAACCTTTGCGATTCAATTCCACAGAGTCCGCGTCCCTTTTAAGCTTTGTGTGGCTGAATTGATAACCTCCACACAGAGACCAGGTCCATAAAGAAGTAAGTGGAACATCCATACCTGTGGAAACTTCCCATTTCAGATTTTGGGTGGCCCCTTGATTCCACCAGCTTGCGCGTCCCATTATGGTTGGTCTGATGGCAACCCCGCCCATTATTGGATAATACGCCGCGTGAAGCCCGATTCCAGGTATGGTATGATAACCTGAGCTTGAGTAATTGTAGTCTATCTCACCAATCTCCACATCGCTCACAAGGGTTTTTAAATTTAAAACAGACACATTTGAATGTGTTCCAAAGAGGATCCTGGGTGTCATGTAAAAATCCAGGTCATAGGCCAAGTCAATATTCCATACCTTATGGCTGGAACCTGTGTGAGGATTTTCATAAAGAGTTTCAGTGTCCCAGTTAATCCTCACCACGTGAATATTGTCAAATCTGCCGCTACCGAATATCTCCCAAGTGAGCTGATCGGGCTTGAGGCCAAGATTAGTGTCTATACCGATCTTTGTTTTGTCGTCCTGAATCAGGTCCCCACTCAATTCAGAAAACCATAACCTGACACCCGCGTCCAATCTGAGGTACGACGGCACCTGCCAGGCTTGTCCCAATATGGGAAAGCTTGTTTGTATAAATAATATTATCAGTAAGATGGCACGTTTTTTGTTCATTTACGGTCGCAAACATGAGCTATAATTTACTTTAACAAATCTACACAACTACTATAATATACTTATAAATAAGTCAAGCATGAAATAGTTTTCCCTTGGCCGCCATGAGCAAACCTACCCATAGGGCAAGGTTGTCATCGTGAATTAATTACTAGGACATGTTGTGCAACTTATGGCGCCCTATGGTGTCACAATGTAGTTAATAAAGGCGGTGGCCTTAAACAAGTATTGAAGGACAACGGAGGTAAGAAGTGAAGAAAACATTATTTTTATTATTGGCCCTGGGTCTTTGTATCTCTATTCCCATGGTGGGTTTTGCTGATGAAAAAGCGGCTAAGACAGAAGAGCAAACCAAGGAAGTTACCCTTGAGGATGTGAAGCAAAAGGCCTCTGAAACATGGAATAACGCAAAAAAATTAACATTTCAGGAAAAAGAGGAATACCAGGAGGCCATGGGGCGGTATATTGACGAATTGTCGCAAAAGGCCGCAGCCCTAAAAGAAAAATCCAAGAACGCATCAGGCAAGGCCCTGGAAAAGATCAACGCTTCATTGGACAAGCTAAAGGAAAAGCAAGACGCGGCAAAGGAGAGTTTAAAAGAACTCAAGTCTTCCACAGCTTCAGCGTGGGATAAAATCAAGGCCAAGGTACAAGGAACAATAGAAGATTTCAAACAAGAGGTGGACCAGGCTGAAAAAGCTGCTGAAGCGGGCCCAGAAAAACCCCAAGAAAAGAAACCAGCCGAGAAAAAGCCAGAAGAGAAAAAACCGGAATAATAGTAGTTCAAGTTATGTAAAAGACCATTTTGTCATCATTTGAATGATTTCCATCGGTGACTATGCATAGCGCCTTCAACCGCGCTATTATTGAGGACCATAACCAAAAAGTCCCGTTAGCTTGGTGTATATGGTGTGAAACAAGGCCACAGCTTCCATGTCCACCCTGACGGGACTCCACATATAAGTTGCAATCCCCCATTGACAGATAGCGTAATGGCCCAAAGCCAACTGTCCAATGGCAAGAAATCCGCAAGCAAACTGGCCCACTCCAATAAGCGCGCCCGCTGCAAACTGACCTATGGATATCGTGGAAATCATGAATTGGCCGAATCCAAAGAGTAAGCCAATACCGAACTGCGCGATACATATTAGCCCTATGGCAAATTGTCCTATAGCTATTATGCCTTTTGCCACCCTTGGGACGCCCGGCCTTTTGAATCCAAAGCACACATGGATAAAAGGGATTCCCCTGATATTCGCCTTGGATTTCCATTCAAAGCCGGTGGGATAAAAGGAGCTAAGCACAAAACCGCATCCAGGGCACGAGCGCGCCTTATTGCTCACTTGTTTTCCGCATTCAGGGCAATTTATCAGGGCCACAACCGTCTCCTATGTTTGAGTTGAATTGCTTTTACACTTATTATAGATTTGGAGATAGAGTATCGAAAGCGCTGATCCGGCGCAAGCCAAACGGTTTTGGCCAAAGATGTCCCAAAAGCAATTGTATCTTACTTGAGCGCTTACAGTCATTGATAAAATACCATTTATATATTGCGATTATATTAGTACTGGCTCACATTCCGGGCCTTGCGCTTCCAGAATCACCCGATAAAAATATATCAAGTGAAAATGATAAGATATTAAAAAGAGTAGGGACGATAATGGATCCGGAAATACGTGAATCTTCCGGCATAGTAAAGAGCAGAAAATGGCCCGGTGTTTTCTGGACGCATAATGATTCCGGAGGCAGGCCCAGGATATTTCCAATGAAAGTGGACGGAACTCCCATACGGCCGCTTTCTAGGTCCACTGACAGCGGCATAGAGGTTGCGGGAGCAGGAAATAAGGACTGGGAGGATATTTGCGCTGACGACAAAGGAAACCTCATAATCGGGGATATTGGGGATAACTACAGCGTGCGCAGAGACCTTTGTGTTTACATAGTCCCTGAGCCTGATCCTTATTCCCAGGGAACAGTGCAAAGCGCGGCTAAGATCAACATTTTCTATCCGGACAGACCGGAATGGGGAATATGGAACAGAGATTTTGACTCTGAGGCGATATTTTATGCGCGAGGTCACATTTTCCTGTTTACCAAGCACAGGTCGAACAATCTAACGAAAGTTTATAAATTGGAAACACTGGGCTTAAAAAAGCCAAATAAATTGGCCCTTATTTGCCAATACCCCATAAAAGGCCACGTTACCGCGGCCGACGCAAGTCCTGATGGTTCCTCCCTAGCTGCGCTCACCTATAGTCGGTTGTGGCTCTTTGAATTTCAGGGCCCTTCCATGGACCTTAACAATTGTCGCGCCTATTCAGTGGTGATAGACGCTGGTCAATGCGAAGGAATAACCTTTGATGGAGACCAACTTATCATTACAAATGAAAATAGGGCAATATTTAAGGTCTCCATTCAAAGGGTCAAAGCCGGCGGTCCTTATAAGGCAAAGCCAGGTAAATGAAAACAAACAGGTTTGACATAAATTGTCAGTGGGATAAACTTGTAAGCATATCAAAAAAATGGAGGTTCCAGGGGTGTCAATAAAAACAATAATTCGTGATTTTTCACAAAAAGAGCCCTTGAACCCTTATCAGATTTCAGGAATCACCTCTGTAATAAACGCGTATCAGGTTTATAACGATGAAATTGAGGGCATGGAGATCGAATCCCCGGATCAGGCGCTTATGATACTTGATAGATGTGGAGGCGGCGCGTCTGAATACCTATTGGTGGCAAATAATTCCGGTAGTATTATTCGCCTTTCTCCAAAAGGAACCGCTGAGAGTCTAAATCTCTTGATGGAGATCACACCATACCAGGGAAGACGAAACGCAATAAAGGATAATCTGATTAGCCCTTTGTACGAACTTCCCAATTGGTTGGATGTTGTCAAGGCCATTGGAAGGTACTCCCTTGAGCGAGATGATGACCATATGGGCGCCAAAACGCCCCATATCATGGATCTGCTGCTCTCCTATTTAAAGGCCTCAGCCGAGCAACCATTTGACAAGGAAGCCGGGAAAGAAGCTGAATACACCTTACTAAAGATAGTTGAGGATATACTGAAAAAGACCGACGATCGCGCCATCCATCTATATGAAGCCTTTTTGAAGGACTCCATGGGCTTCCTTTTGACGCGTCTTTTGATAGCGCCATTGAACAATTTGGAAAGGCGCATACCGATTTTAATGGCCATCCTTTCATCAGTTAACACTAAACCTGAAAAGATTAGATACGAACTAGCGCCTATGGCCCAAAAGCTAATTGCCGCAGCTATCAGAACCGCGCTGGAAGAATTGACAGCGTGCTCCACTGAACTGACCGATGACCTTGAAAGGGCAATAGAGTCAACCGATCTTGGTTTAAAACAAGAACTCAAGGCCAAGATCTTGGAACGAATAAAAAAAAGCAGCCAGGATGAGATAGAGGAACTCTCGGAAAGATTCAGTCAGGTCATTAGAGGCCAAAGGGCGTTGAGTGATGAGGAAATTAAGACAACAGTCAGATATATCAGGGACGCGGGAGAGGATTGGGCGCATATTATCGCAGAATATGAGAAGCTTGGCGATAGCCTCCCCTATGAGATACATGAGAAATTAGCAGCGATTCTCTCCTCATTGGTCATTTCAATAGATAGAAAAGATATCAATGCAACCCTTGTACAAGGGCTATGCAAAATAATCCTGAGACTTGAAAAAATCAGGAAGCTCGGGTCCAGGGAATTATTAATGAAACTGGTCTCGGACTTTTCAAATATCATTTATACGTCAACTGGCGCCAATGAAATCCTAATCGCGCTTAATTGCATAAAATCCATAGGTGAAACCATAGGCAAGAATGGTTATTATTTACTCGCACAGGATTTGCAGGATCAACTGTTGAAAAGACCCCTGCTCCATCCCCAAGAGAGGAAATATTCCGTTGAAGATGATGATACAGGGGAACCCCTTGTCCTTGCAGAGGACATTGAGGAAAATAAGGCCCATGTTGCGCATCTCAAGACCCTGCTTGCCATAGTGAGCTCCAACCCAAGGATAATGTATAGGCTCATCCCGTACATTACAGTGCAAATAGAGATGCGAGGCGCGAGAATTTGTGACGAAGACCTCATACAATTGGATATCTCGAAACTACTCAGAGCCAATGCGCGCATAACCCATTTCCCTGTGAGAACCCTGATAAAGGCCCTACCTTATTCATTTAAGGATATAGGACCCTTGGATACATTGAGGCTAACAGCCGCAGGCCTGGCAAAGGAATTGTCCAACAGAGGCGTTAAACCTATCGGCAACTTCCTGGGCAAACTCAGGGGAGATATTCACTGGCGAGGCAGTATTGATAATTTTTATTTTGCCAAGGGGATTATCGCCTACTTGTGTTCAGGAGATCCTGAAGCTATATCCGAATGGATGCCAAAAGAGTCGATTCACTATCTAACTATGGACTGTTGGAGCGCCACAGAAGAGCAAAAAGAGATCCTGAAGCTATGCGACAGTATCTTTAAGGAAAGAAATATAGATCCTAAAACCAATGAGAGCTTACCGGAACTGCTTGCATTGGATACCTCCTCTATGGGCGAATTGAAAGGATCAGGGGACTTTCCCACAAGATTGGTGCGAGACATGATCGATCTTGTCCAGGGCCTGCACAGCAAGTATTTTGTTGTAAAACAGAGCATTGGAGGAGAGTCCGTTCAAAAGGATCTGGACGTATTATCAAAGATAATCGCTGAAAGAAAAGAGCTAAAGGACCTATACCTGACTCCTGACGACTCGTCGGACTTGCCCGCGGCAATAACATTGACTGAAGGCGCCCAGGATTATGTAAAGGAACTTGACCGGCTTCATAGGGAAGCCCCGGAAACGCCTATTATTTCAAGGGCAAAAAAGACCGGACATGCGTATGCGCAAAGGGGAACCTATATTGAAGAGAGATTTGAGGCCTTTAATAAGGATATCAGCCTTGAATCCAGGCAAGAAACTCTTGCCACGAGCATAAACAACTCCCATTTTGACGAAATTACCGAGGAAAATCTCGGAATAGGGCTCGTATTTCTGGATCACCTGGTCCAAGGGATCGTGGTAAATGGTCATTCCAGTCTATATTTGCAACAAACCGGCAATGACCTAAGGACCGCATGTGCTTTGGGTCTAACATATGACAAAGTCAGGGACCTTTTGAGAATTCTCAAGCATGAACTGGACGATATCCAACGTCATTACAGCAATAGATTTGAACAGCCTTTTGATGATTTCCTTTCATCAATAGAGAACACCAAGATACCGAGAAAGCTCCGTGAACTGACTACTCTCAATGAGATACCTGAATCGGATTTCTTTAAAAACTACCTTAAGACCCTCTACATTTCCGATCTTCAGGCCAGGGACGGCAATCTTAGGGTTCTTGAGATCTTCCACGAGAAATTGGAGCTTTTTCTTGATCGCAGGCTTGCAGATTCAGCAAAGGTCGTGATTCAGCCCGAATCCGAGCCCATTGAGAAATATCCCTTTTATTTTCCGGAAATTGGAGAATTGTCTCCGTGCAAGATCGGAATAAAAGCCTCGCTCCTTAGATTCGCTGAAAATACTCCCCCATATTTTGTCATAACTACGGACAGGCCTTATATTCCATCTGAAACTTACACCTCCAGGCCTGAATTCAAGAATGAGCTGACAAAATGTGTGAGAAAGCTGGAGGAAACCTGGGGCAGACGCTTTGGAGACCCAACTAATCCAGGACTGTTTTCAGTGCGATCAGGGGGAAGAATAAGTATGCCCGGAATGATGACCACAATAACAAATGTGGGAATTAACGACAGAATCGCGGAGAGCTTATCCAACAAGATCGGTCGCTGGTTCGCGTACGATTGCTACAGGAGGTTTCTGCAGGAATTTGCCCAAGCTGTTTTCAATATCTCCAGGGAAGAGTTTCAGGACATCATTGATGAGCGTAAAAGAAGATGGAGATTGGCCAGAAAAGCGGAAATGACCATGGAGCAAATGACCCAACTGGCCTTTGATTACAAGCGCAGGGTGAAGGAACTTGCGCCGGAATTGATTGAAATGCTTGATAACGACCGGTTTATGGACATCCTTATTATGGCCGGAACAGCGGTCATGAAATCCTATGAGAGCAGGGCCGCGCAAAAATTCAAGCAAGCGGCCGGAATCGCCGGCAATTGGAGAACTCCCGTAATAGTCCAGGGCATGGTCTACGGTAACATGGAGACCCCCACATCAGGCGCGGGTGTTGTTTCGTACAGTCCTTTCACAATGGAGCTAAAAGGAGTCTTTGCCTGTGGTGACCAGGGCGCGGACGTGGTTGACGGTAAGGTGGCCACCATGCCTGTTTATGATTTGTGGAAACAGGAAGAAACTCTCGCGTCCACAATGCCGGAGCAGTGGAAGCGATTATCATCTATTATTTATAGGATTGCGGAAAGGTTAAGCCTTGACGTGGGGCTGGAGTACACCATTGAAAAAGGAGAGGTGTATGTTCTCCAGATAAGGAAACAAAAGGAACGGCCCGCGCCAATGAGGAGCCTTACTGAGAGTGATTGTAATGTCATTGCCAGGGGAACAGGGGTCTCAGGGAATATATTCAGGGGCATAATGGTCACTGAATCGTCACAAATTGCTCCGTTCAGGCACATTGCCAAGGCCAACTCGATAATCGAGGCAATGAACAAAGATCTGTCCGACAACGAAAAGCTGGACGGGTTCATTTTCGTGGTTAATGATCCTGTTGCTGAGGAAATAATGGAAGAAGTCTTTGCTCTTCCTGTTGCCACAGCTTTAATCAGTCGACTCGGAGGCAGGGGCGCCCATGTAGGGGACATTGCCAAAGCCCTGGGCAAAGTGTATGTGGGCCAGGTCAAGGACCTGAGAAAATTCTTTGGAAAACCCACGGTCTTGCGCTTTGGCGCCATGGAAGTGGTGGTTGGCAGTAAAATGATAATTCATGGGCAAACCGGCGAAATAGCCTTGTATAAAGCCAGGAAATAAAAAGGTGATTTCCATTTAATATAGTTTGTGTTATGTGAGAATATTATCCGCTACCAGGGCAATCCGGACAAACCTTTAACATTAATGAAGAAGCCTTAACCAGTTTAAACCGGAACAAAAATTGACCGGTGTACGATTTGGGAGTGACAGAGTTGCTTGAGAACAACTCCATAGGTCGCCTATTAATGGAAACAGGCCGAATGAGCCCTGATGAATATTCGACCGCGCTCAAGGAATCCCGCAGAACAGGTCGATCTTTGCACGATATACTTTTGACCCAGGGTAGAATCTCAGTGGATGACCTGGTGCAAGCAATTACCATTCACCTTGACATAACCTTATTAAAAGAAGCTTTTGGTATGGAATCAAGGGACGAGTCTTTACTCCCAGGTAAAGGCGCCCTGCCTTTGGGATCCTATCTTGAACGAATATCAATGCTCTTTAAAACCAGCGCGCTTATGAGCAACCAAAACAATATAAGTTCTCTTGTGAACATGCTCATCAAAGAGGCGCCCTCGGTCATGAACGCTGAAAGGGCGACAATATTCCTGGCTGATCCTGTTAAGAAGGAACTGTATGTTCATATGGGGGTGGGTGTTAATACTAATCAGATCAGGATTCCCTGGGACAGCGGAATCGCCGGCTGGGTTTATACCAATGGGTCTCCCCTTAACATTGTGGACCCATATTCAGATCCAAGGTTCAACAGGGACGCGGACGCCAAGACCGGATTTCTGACCAGAAGCATCCTCTGTGTTCCGCTGAAATCTCCAGGAAGGCCGAAGCTCGGGGTCTTTCAAGTTTTGAACAAGCGCGCGGGGGTATTCACATCCATAGACCAGGAGATTCTGGAAATACTCTCTTCCCAAGCCGCGAGAGCTATTGAAAACGCCATGGAAAACTACCACACGGCAGCGTCCAACACAGAAGAGGAAGCTGACGGTTTACAATTACTGCGCAGTGTTGTGGATTCAAAACCTTTGGAGGACTTCATTGGTGAAAGTGAGAGCATATTAGAGATTAGAGCCCTTATAAAAAAGGTTGCAGCTACTGACACAACAGCGTTGATACAAGGCGAGTCCGGCACTGGCAAGGAGCTTGTGGCCAAGGCCATACAGCAGTTGAGCTCAAGGAGGGACAAGCCCTTTACAATGCTCAATTGCGCGGCCGTTCCTTCTGAATTGATCGAAAGTGAGTTGTTCGGCCACAAAAAGGGATCATTTACAGGGGCTTTTGACGATTATAAAGGCGTATTTTTATCATCACACACAGGCACATTATTCCTTGACGAAATAGAGGCCATGTCACCGGGAATGCAGGTCAAATTACTCAGGGCCATACAATCCGGGGAGATCAAGCCGGTGGGATCGTCCTCTACCCAGGAAGTGGATGTCCGTCTCATTGCCGCTACAAATAGGGACCTGGGGTCTTTGGTTGATAATGGGGAATTTCGCGAAGACTTGTATTACAGAATAAACGTGTTTCCAATAACCATACCTCCTCTAAGGGAGAGACAAGAAGATATACCGCTATTAGCAAGGCACTTCATAGGGCAGTTCGCGATCAAGACTGGAAAAAGTGTGAGAAATATCGATCCTGCGGCATTGGATCTTTTAATGAGGCATTCATGGCCTGGAAATGTGAGAGAACTTGAGAACGAGTTGGAGCGGGCCCATGTGATAGCGCCCAATGGAGCGACGATTTCAGTAGGTTCTTT
>CAZFJT010000018.1:9569-14542 GCA_964519135.1 uncultured Syntrophales bacterium
AAAGAAGTCCGTTGAAAAGATAATAGAAGCCAGACCCTCTTCAACCGCTCCTGGCAAACTCAAGGACGCAGTGGAAGACTTGGAGAGATCCATGATAAGTGAGGCCCTTGAAAACAGTAGAGGTAACAGGAGCGTGGCCGCAAGAAGTCTTGGGCTATCCAGGCAGGGCCTAATAAATAAAATTAAGAAGTACGGATTTCCACAATTGGATTAGATCTATCTTGTCAATAAAAGTATGGCGGATAGGGCGGCTTTTCCATGTCATCCCAAACAACGCCCAGTTTTTCTTTAAAGTATGGCCCCAATCGCTGAAACAGCCTTTGCCAGTGGCTCTTACCTTCAGCCAGGGCCTGGAATATCTCTTCCAAGAGTTCAGGTAACCTGCCAAGCTCCTCTTTGGGCAGAAAAGATACTGCGCCCAATTTAATGGCCAGGTTGAGGCTCTCCACATTTACCGCGTGCGCGGTGAGCATTGAAGCCGGTATTTTTTCCTTTGTGCAAGCCTCAAGAAGGGCAAAACCGTTCACTCCCATTATATCCAGGATGACCAAATCATAATCCCCGTCGGAGATAAGATCTTTAGCTGTTGTATAATCCTGAGCAGTGGTAACTATACAACCGCACTCATGGAGTTCCTCCTGGATCACCTCAAGCACGTCCGATTCATCATCCACAGCCAGAATTCGCTTGTTTTTCAAAATCTCATATTCGCTCATAACGCCCTCACTTTGAGGCGTAAACCGGAAATATCACTTTTGGCTTTTTGGCCGTTAATTTGCCTTTCCATTGGCCTTCTTAAGGCCTCCCAATACTCTAAACGTAATGAATGGGACAATTGCTGTCAATAATATTCCTGTTTCAAACATAAGCCTGTATAGCCGGATTTGGTATAATTCTAAAACAAAAATCCGTAAGGTAATAGCACAATTATCAAGCTGATTATGCGAAGACCCTGGCTGAGGATTAAGAGTTCCGTTCCCAAACCTATGGAGAATATTCCAGTGTGTGTGGGCAGTTGATGCCTTATCGCGCGCACCGGCGCGGCTGCAATAGTTCCCAACACAAGGGCTATAGAGGCCTGTTTAACCGTCAACGCTCCACCGTTCATCAACGCGGCGGCTGCTGCAAACCCTGAACTAAATTCAGCCGCAAGGGTAAAGATGACTATGGAGGCTTCCTGGACAGGGTAAAAATCGGTCGCTATTGACCCAGCCGCAACTTTTCTTAGGGCCTTGAACAATCCCCATTGATTGACCAGGAAGACAATCACATAAATCGGTATTGTGTACAAGATTATCCTAACGAGTCTGTCCAGGAGCTTTTTGATTAATCGCGGCTTTTCCCTGTCCACTTTTGACTGATTATCTGGCGATAGAGTCGTGGGTTCATCTATAAGGGCTTTTGAGGCGATCCTTGAATACAGGGCGGCAAAGGTAGTCCTAAGGCAGGCGGCTATAAAGGTTATTCCCAGGTATGTGAGACCCGCGTCACCTGCTATTGACACAACAATGAAAAATGTGGATGGAAGATGGACCAGGTATATTGGGAGGCCATTGTTCATTATGTAGCCCAATACAAGTTCCCTTTTTGTGAGCCTTCCTTCCTGCATGTATCCCATCAGCATGGTATTTGCCACGATTCCTGAGATAAACGCTGAAACAAAAGCTGCAGAGGCCTCTTTCTTCAATCTTCCAAAACTGGTGACCGGCTTTACAAGGGCCGCCAATTTCTCGCTCCATCCCATGCTCTCCACCAACAGACCTATGGATAATCCGATGGTGAGATAACAGGTCAACCTGGCAATGGGTAATACAAGCTTTGACCACAGGGTTTCCCAGGACAATACCAAGCCGAATTTGCCTAACATTCCACTGACCACACCAGTTATTGCCAGCAATATCAGTATGCTGGGGATAATTAGCCATTTGTTGGTCTTGTGTTTTCTTCTGGGCATGGTCAAAAACTTCAAATTATTGTAATCTGGAAATCGGAACCTGATTCCCATGGCGCTTCAAGCGCTTATACGGACTTTAACAGGTGAACTTGATCTGAACAAGCTTCCCTATGTTCTTTACGTCGGGTTCTCACTGATATACATTAATCTTCAAAATTATGGGATGGAATAATGGCCCTTAGAATATCCATTATCGTGACTGTGGTTGTTTTGTGTCAATGGTACGCGCTTAGCGCGATACAAAGGAGACTGCTTTTCAAGACCAAAAGATCCCGCGTAATAGCGGGTATTATCCTTATTATCGCCATAGGATTGATTAATTTTGCTTTCTTGAAAATGCGTTTTGCTTCAAATTGGCCGGAGGCCGGAAGCCCATTAGAAAAGTATTTGTCCATAGCTTTTTTCTCATTCGTGGGTTTTTGCATGGCCCTGTCGGTTGTATTTTTGATCATGGACGTTTTCAGACTCCTATGGAAAATCATTTCTATAATCCAAGCGTATTTGCACAATCCCGGATCGAGTATTAATAGTGAGATTGAATCCAATGGCGCTGTCTCCCATGGTGGCGCCATCCACGACCCAGCGAATCCAGGAGAAATCATGCCGAGAAGATCTTTTTTGAAAACTACAACTGCAGTGGCTGTGGCCTCAGTTGGAGGACTGACAGCAGTTGGGGTTGCGTCCGCGTACTCAGACCCTGAAGTTACGGAATTTGATGTTGACCATCACAGACTCAGGGGACTAACAAAGCCCATTACCGTAATTCACGTTACGGACTTTCATATAGGCTCGTTCTTCAATTTTGATAATTTGGAGCGCCTTGTTTCAAACCTTAATGATGTTGAAGGTGATATGCTTGTTATCACTGGTGATATCTTTCACTCAAAAAGAACCAATGTAGCGCAGGCCGCGCCCGCGCTGAAAAAATTGCGCAAGAGAAAATATGGAAACCACGCGGTCCTTGGTAACCATGACTTTTACACAGGCGAGCAGGTCTCCATGAAGGCGCTTACAGGTAATGGTATAAATGTCTTTCGCAATGACTGGAAGACGTTCAATGTTGGCGGACTTTCGCTTCATATAGGCGGAATAGACGATCCAGCCACAAACTGGCTTACAGGAACCGAATTCCCTTACTACCCCAAACTCATGGCCGGCAAGCCCAAGGACGGAGGATTCAGCCTATTACTGTCACATAGACCCAATATTCTGCCAATGGTGTCGAAATCCGATATTGATTTAGTATTGGCTGGTCACGTGCATGGAGGTCAAGTGGTATTACCCGCGTTAGGTGATAGGTCTCAAATATGTATTGCCGACCTGATATCTGATTACATATCAGGTTGGTACACAGAGGGTCAGGCCAAAATGTACGTCAATAGGGGCATAGGACTTACGTTCATTCCCTGGCGAGTGAATTGTCCCCCTGAGATAACGGTTCTCAAGCTTCAACCATATTATCCCAGAAGACTAAGGACGTCTTAAGAGCCGTAGAATTCTTGAAGGGTCTTTTGGTACACTTTCAGATCTTTGTCGGAAAACAAGGCAAAAACGACCCTAATGATATTAGGATATATCTTCAGGTTTTCAAGTGTAGCTCTAATGGCAATATTAGAAGCCTCATCAATCGGATATCCATATGCGCCTGTGCTTATTGAAGGAAAGGCGATGCTTTTCAATTTATAGTTGTTAGCGATCTCAAAGCATCTTTTGTAACAGCTTTCCAGTAATTGGGGCTCGCTAGCGCCGCCCCGGTAAATCGGGCCTACTGTGTGTATCACATAATCGGCCTTTAATTTATAGCCTTTTGTGATTTTCGCGTCTCCAGTGTCGCACCCGCCTAGCTTTCTACATTCCTCTAAAAGCTCCGGACCTGCCGCGCGATGTATGGCGCCGTCAACACCGCCCCCTCCGAGGAGACTGTTGTTAGCTGCGTTTACTATCGCATTCACATCCATCTGAGTTATATCGCCCTTAATAAGTTCAATGGGATTATCCACTTTGCAGCCTCCTAATTAAAAAAATTTCCATAGTTATACCAGCGTTTATTACGAACATCATGATCGCTATATGTCAGGTTATTTAGGGCTCTCGATTATACATGATATTGGTGGAACTGGGATGAAAAACCTTGCAGGCGCTAACTAATTGGAACAATGCTCGTAATAAGCGCATAAGCTGAGCGATAAGTGCTTGATAAGATTATACCTGGGTCATTAGTGAGTGACTCCCATGCGCGCGATGACCTGGTAACTGGTGAATGTCACGCAAAATAAACAAATATGAATTGTAAATGTATGTTCAATAAAAGTACAGAGCTATATTGTTGCGATAATTCAGGTGGTTATGAATTTGGCGTCATTTAGGTAAATTTGGCACGAAAGATGCTAATAATTACGGCAAAGGATAATAGTAAAACACCAGCAAACGGCCATTAAGCGCAAAGGTTTACCTTACTAAAGTTCCATTGGAATGGGATGAACGTGAAGAGTGAGAAGGACCTTCATGGAAGAGAAGATTGAGAAGACAGGCAGGCTTTTGCGCACGGCCCACAAATTTTGATGACAGATTCGGGTCGAGCCCAATACGCGGAGAACGGCTAAGCCTCCTATGGTAAGCGGCAAGATCTATACCGCTTCTATTAATCGCCTCCGTTTAACGCTTATGCTCACGCTGCAAATCAACGCGCTCGACCCAGGCGTGGGCATAAGCCACAACGCCCAACCTTGGGATCCCGCCAATCTCAAGGATTGACGCATGGTAATCCGGCAGCTCACACCGATACCCCACTGGTGGATTTAGCGCGCCCAACCCCCAGGCAAGCTTTTAACATCCACCGCCTCTCCGGATGAGCATGCGTCACAAACACTAACGGCGCCATTTGATTGAAATTACCTCAGCGTATATGGCGTCGCAATTGCCAAGCGTTCCCGGCCCCTGGGAACGCTTACTTTTTTTTGGCGACTTATACCTGTTCTCAAAATTAAACGCGAAATGGCTCATAAAAATATGTCCATAA
>CAZFJT010000019.1:0-7775 GCA_964519135.1 uncultured Syntrophales bacterium
AATTATGGACATATTTTTATGAGCCATTTCGCGTTTAATTTTGAGAACTAGTATAAGTGAATGGTTGCCCGGATTGATATTTTCCAATTGACACAACATAGCAGTTTAATTTAGATTTGAAATACTGAATTACATGTTTTAAAGTTGTCAAGTGGCGGTGCAATTGACGAACGCGTTTATTGGCCGGGTCATAATGAGTATCAATATGTGGACTATTTTTAAATGAGATCAATTGAATGGTGGATATCTATTAGGTGATAATTGGCCACAGATACTCCGTTAAATTATGATCAAAATAAGAAAATTTTGAAAAGCCTTTTATGTTTCGAATTTAGACGATAAATTCAATGCCAAAGCAACTATCAAAGACCCTTTCCATTGGGAATGCGATCTGAAATTAAACTCCTGAAATAAAAGGCTGCTCTGCAAGGGGGATCAATGGGCCAAAAGCCCTCAATACTGGTAGTGGAAGACGAAGCTATAGTGGCTGAAGACATCTCGTCATTGGCCAGGGAGATAGGCCTTGATGTATACGCTATTGCGGCAAGTGGCGCCGCGGCCCTGGCTGAGGCCAACAAGCAAAGGCCGGATTTGGCCCTTATGGACATAAACCTGGCCGGTGACATGGATGGATTTGAAACCGCAAAGATACTTATGGATGATCACAATTGTCCGGTGGTGTTTATCACCGCTATGGCCGATGAAACCACACTATTGGACTCAGAAGAGTTACATCCATACGGATGGTTGCTCAAACCTTTTTCAGAAGTGGAATTCAGGACCACATTACTCACGGCTCTAAATAGAATTCAAATCGAAACTCAACTCAGGGAAAGTGAGGAAAGGTTCAGGAACCTGGCTGAATTGGCGCCGATTGGTATATCTACGATGGCGCATGACGGAAAATTTCTCTACGTAAACCCTAAGTTCACTGAAATCGTGGGCTATACTTTAGATGACACGCCTGATAGAGAAAGTTGGCTTATCAAGGCGCATCCTGAGAAAAACATCAGAGAAATCGTCACAGAGGTTTGGTCCCAGGTTATTTCAAGGCCCGCGTCTGAAAATGAGGCTTTTCACAGGGTATTTCCGGTTCGATGCAAGAACGGAGTCGAGAAACTAATATCCAACAGAATAGCCGCTAATGAAAAACACGGCTATGTTCTAACCTATGAGGACATCACAGACAGGGTAAAGGCTGAGGAAGAACTCAGAATCAGTAAGAAAAGGCTTCAGACCATTTTTCAGGCCACGCCGGACGCGCTAGCCATTATCGACCTGGAGGGCAATTACGTAGAAGTGAATGACGTGTTTTGCGAGTTCAGCGGATATTCCCGCAATCAAATTATTGGCTGGAGCGATTTGGATTTGGGCCTGTGGGATAATTTGGAAGATAAGGTACGATTTCACAAGCGCCTGGAATCAAAGGGCTCGCTTAAGAGTTTTGAGGCCGATCTTAAGCTTAAGGACGGCGAGGTTCGCAAAACCCTTATTTCAGCCAGAAAAGCCCAGCTTGACGGCGCGCCGCACGCGCTGGTTGTCATAAAGGACATTGAGGATTGGAAAAGGGATAAGTTGGCCCTTAGAGAGAGCCAGGAACTTTACAAAGTACTCACTGAAAACGCTGGGGATCTCATAATGAGGTTGGACGCAAACTTCAAAAATCATTACCTATCTCCCGCGTCAAAGAAGATCCTGGGATACAGCGGCGAGGAATTGGTGGGCAAATCCAATATTGAAATAGTTCACCCTGATGACAAGATAACCTGGGCTGCGGGCAATAAGGCAGTTCTGGATCATCCCGAAGAATCAGTTACCAGTGTCTTTAGGATCAAAACCAAAAGCGGATCATATATATGGTTGGAAACCACCAACAAGGCAATTCTGGACCAGGAAACAGGCAAAGTAAAAGAAATAATCTCAGTTGCCAGAGATGTTACCGACAGGAAAGATCAGCAAGAGCGAGCGATCCACAATGAGAGGCTGGTGGCGGTTGGTGAGCTTGCGGGCGGAGTGGCCCACAATTTCAATAATGTTTTACAGATAGTTCTTGGAAACACCCAATTGGCCATGACCAACTTGGAATTGGGACAAATGGGGGAGGCCATTGAAAACCTCTCCCTTATATTGGACAGCTCAAAGCTGGCTTCTGATACCGTCAAGAGGCTACAGCATTTTGCAGGATCCAAAAGCCCATTAACAGACAACAAGGCGTTCGATCTTTATGAGACAGTGGAGCAGGCTATCGGCATGACCAAGGTCTGGTGGAAGACCAGACCGGAAAAGCAAGGAAAAGTAATCAAGGTTGTCAAACGTCTTGAACGGGGATGCCATGTTGAGGGACGGGAGAGTGAGCTGTTCGAAGTTGTGGTGAACCTGATAAAAAATGCATGTGAGGCCATGCCTGAAGGTGGGGTTCTTGATATCAACCTTGAACAAAAAGATGGCGTAATTGAGTTGAATGTATCTGACTCCGGAATTGGTGTGCCTAAAGATATCCAGAAGAAAATATTCCTCCCCTTCTTTACGACAAAGGGCTCAGACAGTGTGGGGATGGGGCTTGCCAGCAGTTATGGCATTATCGGTAATCATGACGGCAAGCTCTTAGTGAACAGCCAGGCCGGAAAAGGCGCTACTTTTACCATAAGGCTTCAGCAGTCTCACAGGTCCTTCTCTCCAAAGACTGAATTGGAAAATAGTAAGCTGCAATCAAATTTAAACATCCTTTTGGTTGATGATTCAGTGGGGACTTTAAATATATTGACAAAGTTGCTAAAACAAATGGGGCAATCCGTATTTCAAGCTTCTACGGGTCAGGAAGCCCTTGAATTATTGGATCGGTTGGATACTGATCTTGTGATATGTGACCTTGGTTTGCCGGATATGACTGGATGGGAGGTGGGAGAGAAGATCATTGGTAAGGATTCTCTCTGTGGTTCGCGTAAAACACCATTCATTATAATAACCGGATGGGCTGGGCAGAGGGACAATCATTCGAAAATCGTGGAGTCAGGGGTGGATTATTTACTTGAAAAGCCCATTGATAAAGATCAGCTTCTGACTGCCATGAATGAGGTAATAAAATCGAGCGAAGGGAATATGGATTTTGGGTCCTAGGTAAAAGGATAACAAGCTCTATATATTAAAAATCACTTTAGTAGCTTTTCCATGATCAGAGCGTCATCTCCGGTATCCGCATAATAGTTTTTTCTGAATCCAATAGACCTGAATCCCGCCTTTAAATAAAGATTTCGCGCGGGCTTGTTTCCCCTGGCCACATCTAAAACAATTCTTCTCATTTTTTTTTGCTTGGCCAAATCCTCCACATAGCAGAGGAAATCAAGTCCTAAACCTTTCCCTCTCATTTTAGGTCTCACAGCGATATTGTGCAGATGGGCCTCATCAGTGATGAACCAAACACACACGTAACCCAGGATCTTTCCGGAACGCCTGAATACTATGGGATGAGCCGAATTGTTGGCGATTTCTCCCATGAACATTTCAGAACTCCAAGGGTAATAGAAACTGTGGGCTTCTATATCAAGGACCTCTTTTAAGTCTGCGGGCGTCATGGGAGACGCTGTTACAGCGTATGGTGTGGCAAGGGTGTCCATAGCTAAGAATTCTATAATATTGTAATGAGTATGAAATTTATGTATTTAACCGTAAACGCTTTAAAGACAAGGACATATCTTTGTCAAATCTTTGGGCTCGTCGCTGGGAACACCCTGCACGTGAACCACAATTCCTTCAGCTATTAACTCCTTTAGGGCCTCCCTGCCGGCCGGCCCGACAATCACCCTGTCGCTCAAAGCTACAGGATCTTTTTTGGCCATAAGATTACCTAAAACAAGTCGATCAAATTCAACACCCGCCCGCTTCATCCTTAAAACATCCACAGGATGGGAAACCAGCACGATTCTCTTTGGGTCTGTGGCTGTTGCTTGGAGCAGCAGATTTATTGCTCTGTCCACGGTATCGATCAACAGACCGATCGGGTACGTGAGGGCAGTTTCGAGAATCCGCCTCTGGGTGGCGCTTTCGGAAACTTCATCATTGGCTATTATCAGTGCATCCGCCTGCAATGATGGTAGCCAACCTTCAAGAATCTGTCCGTGAATAAACCGATTATCGACTCTCATTAAGACGATCGGCATTTGGAGACCTCAGTTAGCGCGCTATATGTTAATATCTTCAATTTTCCTTGTCAGTTATGCCGGGCAAGCGTTGCCTGAGCACCTCACCCGCAAGATAAATACTGTCTTTGCCGGATTGTGAAACTGATTTGGAAAGCGATTGAAGATCGTGTTCGCCTCTTGAGTTAATGGCTCGGATCAGCATTGGCAAATTAACTCCTGTAACCACTTCAACCACGCCATCCTCCAAAAATGAAAGGGATACATTTGTAGGTGT
The DNA here is from genome assembly GCA_964519135.1 of uncultured Syntrophales bacterium. Lineage (GTDB taxonomy): Bacteria > Desulfobacterota > Desulfomonilia > Desulfomonilales > Desulfomonilaceae > CAZFJT01. Next base: position 4,414 of record CAZFJT010000019.1, read on the forward strand.
TCCACCGAAAAGATCCGTTAAAATCAGCACACCCTTGCCTTTGTCCAGTTTCTGAATCGCCACCTGGACAATTTCCCTGAGTAGCTCAGGCGCTGTGGTTGGATCTACTGAAACGCTGTCCAGTTGTTCCTGTGACTTCAAACCAATGGCGCTTGCGGTTGTGACAAGTTCTTCCCCAAGTTGGCCATGGGTTATTATTAATATTCCGATCATTTTTCCATTCATTTCGTACGGCCGGTATAGGCCGATAATATATTATTCAAGCGCTAAGTTCCCTGTGTCTAATTTCCACTTGGGAATAGCCGTTTTTCCTCAGCAACACGGCAAGATGCTCAGCTATTGCCACTGACCTATGACGCCCGCCTGTACAACCCAAGGCTATCGTCAAATATTTCTTACCTTCTTTGATGTACAGAGGCAGCAAAAATAGTATCATGTTATTCAGATGATCCAAAAAATCTTGAGTTACCTTATGAGACGCTATCCATACGTACACCGCCTTATTTCTACCATCCTCATGCTTCAAGGTTTCCTCAAAATATGGATTAGGCAAAAATCTCACATCCAATATTATATCCGCTTCCCTTGGCGAGCCTCTGCCGAAACCGAACGATACAATGGTAATCGTCAGAGGTCCCACTTCAGGGTCCGCATATATCTTTTCAAGCTCCCTTTTGAGCTGGTGAGTGTTCATTTCAGATGTGTCCAGCACAAAATCAGCGTTGGCCTTAATGTTCTTTAGAAGCTCCCTTTCCTTGGCTATTCCATCCAATATATTTCCGTCCCTGGCCAGTGGGTGCTGCCTCCTGGTCTCACTGTAGCGTCTGAGAAGAACATCATCCATCGCGTCCAAGAAGAGTATCTCATAGCTTTTCCCCAAACTTTCAAGGGCTTGAAGAATTGAACCCATCCCGGGCGCGAACTCTCGTTGTCTCAGGTCCAATACCAGAGCCAGCCTTTGAAGCTCCCCACCTTCCGACTCAGTGAGCTCGAGCAATTTAGGTAAAAGATGCACAGGGATATTGTCCACGCAGAAGTAACCTAGATCCTCTAAAGTGTGGGCGGCCGTTGACTTTCCGGAACCTGAAAGTCCTGTTATCACAACTATTCTTTTTACAAAGGGCGCCGGAGGCACTTGAATACTCCATTTTATGAAACTGGTCGAAATGAACGGGGCCCTGTTTCTTTATATGGTAATTACCACGTCGTCCTTGGAATAACAAATCAGATCAAAAGATCAACGATCATTTATCATCAAATTGTAAGAAATTGCCACTGGGTTATTAATTTGATACAAAGGATGATCGTTAATCGATTTGTGTTGACAGAGCGGACAATATATAATAATACATATATAAGAATAAAGCATATGTTGTGAGATTTATGGGAGGTATCATGAATTCCATCTCACCGGTACGATTCATACTATTTGGGACCTTAAGCCTTGTCATTGTTGTGGGGGCCTTGTCAGCCACGGCCCAAGACCTGGCTTCTCAGACCAATATATTTTTGTATCCAAACCCTCAAAATGTCTCTGATTTAAGACTTAAGACCATCAATGGTGGAACCGTCTCTTTACAAGATTTCAAAGGTAAAGTGGTCCTACTGCATTTCTGGTCCATAAGCTGTCCCGCGTGCAAAGTTGAGGCGCCTTCTTTGGATAGCCTCAAGAAAACAATGGGACCTATGGGGTTGGAAATCCTTGGAGTGAACCTTGTGGATCCTCCTCCGGCCATCAAAAAATTTAATCAGACCAAAAGAGCCCCTTATCCACTACTGGTTGGCGGGGGTCTGGGTTTTAGCCTACAGTCGTTCACAGTTGGTGGAAAGCAGACGGCTTATGTAATCAATCCCAATAAAGAAGCGATATTGGAAGTGCCCGGCCTTCCCACCACCTACATAATTGATTGTAGTGGCGCGGCTGTTGGTTTTAGTGTAGGCGTGGCCAGATGGAATCATCAAATGGCAAGAAACTTTTTGAATGGGCTTTTAAAAGACAGTCGATCCTGCACGGCCTTGGCGCCTGGAAACAATAGACAGGCGTCGGCCTCTCACTGGTAATCCGGAAGTTCCATTCAGATGATACCGGGAAAGTTGATTGCACGGGATATAACCGGAGAAAATACCTAATTGCCGACTGAGCGGAATTTTCAACATGCGCCGAAATATTACGCGCTTTTTTGGCTGCGGAATCATTGTCAGTGTCATGTACTTAAGTCTCAAGAGTCAATGGCGCGCCATCAGTATTATTTGGCTTGACAAGAGGGCTCTGGCTTGATAGATGAAAGGCTCGGTCCTAGGCGCGTAGCTCAGGGGGAGAGCATCACCTTGACGCGGTGAGGGTCTGGGGTTCAAATCCCCACGCGCCTACCAAGATTCAAATCGTACGTCATGAATCATGATTCAGATAACAGGACAAGGTGATTGAAATATTGTCAATCATAGAAACAGCATGTAAGAAACAGCATAGAAAGAATTTAAGCTAATCCAGACATGAGCTGTCACCAATGGCGGCAAATCGGAATAACAGTTAAAAAGACCAATAATTAAGAGGATTATGAATGAAGATTGGTTTGATGTGTAAAGCCCACAGCACAGCCCACGTATTAAGGGCGATCCAGCAATTCGTATGAAGCCCTCCATAGATCTGCAAATTCAAGGAAAGCAAAAATCTTATCCAGCCGGGACAACACCAAAAGAAGTCCTGGAAGACAATGGTAAAGCTTTGGGAAACAAGCAAGAGATTATAGCCGCATGTATCAACGGCGGCAAAATCGATCTGAGCGCGGCCATTACTGAATCCGGTGAATTGAGATTCGTAAACGTTAATACACCGGAGGGTCTGGATATCCTAAGGCATTCCACTTCCCACGTTATGGCCCAGGCTGTAAAAGAGCTTTTCAAGGATGCCCAGGTTACTATTGGGCCGGCTGTTGAAGATGGCTTCTACTATGACTTTGACACCTCCAGACCATTTACTCCTGAAGACCTGAAAAAGATCGAAAGCAGGATGAAGGAGATAATAAAGAGCAAGGCGCCATTTAAAAGAATGGTTGTCAATAAGGAAGAGGCGATCCGGTTCTTTAAGGAACTCGGTGAGCTATATAAGGTTCAGATCATAGAAGACTTGGATGAGCCTGTTGTGAGCTTATATACACAGGGCGATTTCACTGATCTTTGCACAGGTCCTCATATTCCCCACACAGGGTATATCAAGGCTTTCAAACTGATAAAGGTAGCAGGCGCCTATTGGAGAGGAGACGAAAAGAATCCGATGCTCCAGAGGATATATGGCGCCGCGTTTCCCACAAAGCCTGAGCTAAAGACATATTTGCATATGCTCGAAGAGGCCGCGAAAAGGG
>CAZFJT010000019.1:7785-14477 GCA_964519135.1 uncultured Syntrophales bacterium
ATCACAGAAAGTTGGGCCGCGAGCTGGATCTGTTTTCAATAAGTGAAGAAGCCGGCCCTGGCATGATTATTTGGCATCCCAAGGGCGCAACATTAAGATATCTTATAGAGGAATTTGAGCGCCAAGAACACATGAAACGCGGTTACCAAATGGTCAAGGGACCGGATATCCTCAAAAGGGATTTATGGGAAAAATCAGGACACTTTGATAACTATCGGGAAAATATGTACTTTACCAAAGTCGATGATACGGACTATGGTGTAAAGCCCATGAATTGCCTTTCACATATGTTGATATACAAGTCCGACCTGAGGTCATACAGGGATCTGCCGATCCGCTACTTTGAGTTGGGCACTGTTCATAGGCATGAAAAGAGTGGAGTGCTTCACGGCCTTATGAGGGTGCGACAATTCACCCAGGATGACGCTCATATACTTTGCGCGCCTGAACAGCTCAATGACGAAATTCTCGGCATAATAGACTTTGTTCGTGATGTAATGGACATATTCGGTTTTGATTACAAGCTTGAGCTGAGCACCAGGCCTGAAAAGTCCATAGGATCCGATGAAGATTGGGAAAGGGCCACCAATGCTTTGGAAAAGGCATTAAAGGAATTGGATCTGGCCTATGAGATTAATGAAGGGGATGGCGCGTTTTATGGGCCAAAGATAGATATTCATATAAGGGACGCGCTTTCAAGATCATGGCAATGCGCGACAATTCAATGTGATTTCACTCTACCCGAAAGATTCGACCTCACGTACGTAGACAAGGATGGGGAGCGCAAGCGTCCGGCAATGATCCACAGAGTTGTTCTCGGGGCTATAGAGAGGTTCCTGGGTGTGCTCATAGAGCATTACGCAGGGGCTTTCCCACTCTGGATATCCCCGGTCCAGGCGATCATTATGACTATTACTGAAAAACAAAATGATTACGCGAAAAATCTTGCCAAGACTCTCAGGGAATCAGGTATGCGCGTGGAAGAAGATTTGCGTAACGAAAAAATAGGATACAAAATACGGGAGGCCCATAGCCAGAAAATTCCCTATCTCTTAATCATAGGGGATCGGGAGGTTGAAAACAAAACAGTGGGTCTTCGCAAAAGAGGACAGGAAAAGACGGAAACAATGGGAGTTGAAGACCTGATAAAACTATTTAAAGAGGAGGTAGGTAATCGCAAATGAATTCCCGCCTTGCGTTAGGTGAATTAGGGAACTGTTCAAGGGGGTCTGCATAATGCGAGGTCGACCAAGAGGCCCGGTCAAAGCGGAACCCAAAGTAAGGGTGAACCAGAGGATTCGCGCTCCCCAGGTGCGAGCCATCTCTCCTGATGGAGAACAACTAGGAATAATCGATGTGAATGTGGCTCTTGAAAAGGCTCAAGAGCATGGACTTGATCTTGTGGAGGTTGCGCCGAACGCAGATCCTCCTGTTTGCAAGATCATGGACTATGGGAAGTTTCGATATGAAGAGAGCAAAAAAGAGCATCAGAGGAAGAAGAAGCAGGCTACAGTAACCCTGAAGGAAATCAAGCTTAGACCGAAAACTGAGGAGCATGACCTTACTCATAAAGTCAAACAGATGAAGAAGTTCCTGGAAGATGATTGTAAAGTAAAAGTAACAGTCATGTTCAGGGGACGAGAGATTACGCACCCGGAACAGGCCAGGATGCTTTTGGACAAAGTTCTGGAAATAGTAGGCGAGGACGGCCAGATTGAGCAGCCGCCGAAATTTGAAGGTCGTAACATGACAATGATAGTTGCGCCTGTCGGGGTATCCTCAAGCTAAGAACCGCATAGGGAAGCGCGCTCCGGCATTGCGGCCACTTTGATCATGATCGTTTCAGAAGACCTTAGGCCAATGACTCAAATGTGATATTCTTTGTACTGACCAGTCGTAGGTTATTTGGTATTCGATCTTGTTCTTGTGAATGCAATCACATCTGAGACTGAAGTAGAATAAAGCCAAAACTTGATATTCAAACCCGCGCGCGTCTTATTGGGGGGTTCCATGACCGAAGATGATCGAAGGAAGTTTACCAGAATCAGCCTGGAAGTGGAGTTGACGCTCCTTGACGGCGGTTCTGACGTTCCTGTGAGTGGATTACGGAATATTAGCCTGGGAGGAGCTTTTGTCTTCACCGATGAACCTCCCCCCATGGGTTCGGTGTGCCGCGCAAAGATAAGCCTGATCGGTCCGTCCAGCCTTCTGAAGATCGAGGCTGACGCTGAAGTTGTGAGAGTGGAGGATTCCGGGGTGGGTCTTGATTTTTCAAAGATCGACCTGGACAGTCTGATGCACCTGAGGCACCTCGTTAAGGTTCATTCCATGGATCCTGAAACGGTTGACAAAGAGTTCGCCCAGAACCTGCTTGGACTCGAATAGTTTATAAGGAGTCCCCCAAGCTTGGAAAACCCAACCCAAAGCCCTTGGACCCCCAACCCGATAACCCTGGAAATATTTGCCAATCTGTTCTCCTCAGTGGCTCAGGAGATGGGGGTAGCGCTTCAAAGATCATCCCTTAGCCCAAATATAAAGGAACGTAGAGATTTCTCTTGCATTGTTTGTGATCAAAATGGAGACATGGTTGCACAGGCGGCCCACATCCCTGTCCACCTTGGAAGCGCGACCCTGTCCATAAAAGAAGCCATCAAAAGTTTGTCCCCTGAAAGAGGCGATGTAATTGTAATGAATGACCCCTTCAAAGGGGGGACCCATCTGCCGGACATCACAATGGTCTCAGCGGTGTTTTTGCAATCTGATGATCCTGGGCCAAAGTTTTATGTGGCCAACCGCGCGCACCACGCGGACATAGGTGGAATAGCGCCTGGATCTATGCCCATATCTGAAGAGTTGTACCAGGAAGGGTTGATCATACCGCCCTTGAAACTTGTAAGAAAAGGTGAGATTGACCAAAATCTCCTTTCCCTAATTCTTGCTAATGTAAGGACCCCATGGGAAAGAAGGGGAGATATTGAAGCCCAAATAGCCTCTTTAAGGGTGGGAGAAAAAAGACTCAAGGAGATATGCGCTGAAAAGGGGCCAGATGAGGCCTTTAATTATGGAAAGGCTTTACAGGACTATTCTGAAAAGATACTCCGCTCGATTTTGAGATCTATTCCGGACGGGAGCTATGAAGCCGAAGATTTTCTTGATGATGACGGCTATGGCTCTGGTCCTCTACCCATAAGGGTAAGGATATCAATAAAAGGGGAAACCGCTGAGATTGATTTCACAGGGTCGGCAAAACAGACCAGAGGGAACCTTAATTGCACCTACGCGATCACTGTTTCGGCCGTTATATACGTGTTCCGATTGATTGTGGGACACGAAGCTCCTGCAAACTCGGGTTCTTTAAGGCCCTTGAATATTATAGCGCGCCCTGGATCCATAGTTAATTCCGAGGCGCCCGCTGCTGTTGCCGGGGGAAATGTGGAAACATCCCAAAGAATAGTGGACACATTGCTGCTGGCCTTATCCAAGTCAATGCCTGAAGCAATCCCGGCCGCGTCCCAGGGAACAATGAACAACCTGACCATTGGATCCTCAGGCAGGCTTGCTGAGGGGGCATTTGCATACTATGAAACAATAGGCGGTGGCGCAGGCGCCGGCCCCAATGGGCACGGGGCGTCAGGTTTGCATACCCACATGACCAATACCCTGAATACTCCTGTGGAGGCGTTGGAGCAAGGATATCCTTTGATAGTGGAGAGGTATGAATTAAGAGAGGGCTCAGGAGGAAAGGGCAAATTCAAGGGTGGGGATGGGGTCCGCAGAGATATAAGGCTATTAACCTCCGCGCATGTGAGTCTGATAACCGAACGCAGAAACAATGGCCCCTATGGGCTCGAAGGGGCTTCACTGGGTGAAGTGGGAAGGAACAGACTCATTAGGTCCAATGGCGAGTTGGAAGATTTACCTTCAAAATGTTCATTCAGGGCCGAGCCAGGAGACATAATATCAATATTGACCCCAGGGGGAGGAGGTTGGGGCTTTGAAGAATAGTTCCCGGTTCTATGGATAAAGTCTGTCCAGAAGACGCGGAAACGGAATTGTCTCCCTTACGTGATGAATCCCTGCCAGCCATCCTATAGTCCGCTCTATACCCAATCCGAAACCTGAGTGTGGAACCGAACCGTACCTGCGCAGGTCCAGGTACCATTCCAAGGGGGCCTTATCCAATTGGTGGTCTTCTATGCGCTTTTCCAGCTCCTCCAGAGAATCTTCCCTTTGACCGCCTCCGATGATCTCACCGTATCCTTCTGGCGCGAGTAAATCCACACAAAGGGCAAGGTCCGGGTTTTCAGGATCGCGCTTCATGTAAAAGGCCTTAACTTCAGCAGGGTAATGGGTGATGAATACCGGTTTATCAAATGCGTTGGAGATGATGGCTTCGTCTTCTGCGCCAAAATCGTCTCCCCATTTGAAATCCGAGCCTTCTTTTTTGAGGATTTCCACGGCCTCATCATATTTGATCCTTGGAAATGGAGGGGCCACTGATTCCAATTTGGAAGTATCCCTTTCCAATGCCTTGAGATGATCAGAACAAGTTTCCAACACATCGGCCACAATCCGACAAACAAGGCCCTCAGCCAGTTCGATAGCTTCATTAAGATCCCAGAAGGCCATCTCCGGCTCCAGCATCCAGAATTCAGTAAGATGTCTGCGTGTCTTGGATTTCTCAGCCCTGAAAGTTGGGCCGAACACGTATATTCTACCCAAAGCCATTGCAGCGGCCTCACCGTACAATTGGCCGGACTGGGTTAAGTATGCGGCTCGGTCAAAGTAATCCACATGGAAAAGTGATGTGGTTCCTTCGCATGAAGTTGGAGTGAGAATGGGCGCGTCACAGCATATGAAATCCAAGTTATCCAAATATCTCCTGGCAGCATGGCATATCCTGGAACGAATGTGCATAAGGGCCCTTTGCTTGGAGGAGCGGAGCCATAGATGCCTGTGATCCATTAAAAATCCCACGCCGTGATCCTTTTTGGAAATGGGGTATTCCTCTGCCTCTGCAACTATCCGCAAATTAAGTGTATGGACTTCAAATCCCCCTGGGGATCTGGGATCTTCATTAACCTTTCCCTCTAATATGATCGAAGATTCCAATGGCGCCTTGCCTGCGGCTTCAAAGGCTTCTTTTGATACAACGGCCTTTTCCACGATACATTGGATGATCCCTGAGCCGTCCCTTAATTGTAAAAAACGGATTTTTCCGGATGATCGCCGGTTCTGAATCCATCCCCTTAGCTGAACAGTTTTCCCTTGATTCTCTGATATCCTACTAATCAAAACCCAGTCCATGTCCGCCTCCAATATGCGCTGTGCCGGTCATTATGCTCCACGCGTAGCGCGATGGTCAAGGAGGCTTAAAGCGTACTTGGCAATAATTACCCTAGCCATTGCATATATAGGACAGGTTTGATAGAAGGTTCCTGAATGAGCATACTATGTCAGTGACCATAAGTGGGCTGATATCATAAAATAGTCTGGACGATCAAATCTATGAGAAACCGAGTCTTTACAGCGCTGATCTTTGCAATGTTATGCGTCTTTATTTCCTCTCCTGCCCTTGGGCTATCCTCGCAGGAGCTTATGGAGGCTCTTACACAAAAGGGCGCTAAACTGTCGGCCCTAAAGGCGGTCATGAATATTACCTCCACTTACAAAAAAGATAATTCCACCCATAGGCTCAAAGGTTTTCTGCTGTACAGGCGTCCTTTGGATTTCAGATTCCAAGGGATGGGCGCGTCTGGGAATCCGCTGTTTGAGCTTTCATTCAGGGGAATACGCTTTGAACTGTACATACCTTCAGAGGGAAAGATAATTAAAGGTGACAGGAATTGCTTTAGCAGGGCTTTTCCGGATGTGGCTGAAGTCAAGGGACTTATCCCCCTTGCTCTACTGCAATGGAAAAATGTTAAGTACAAGGGGGTTGAGACTGGAAATGATAATGAGGTGGTTTTGCGGCTTCTCTCTGAAGGGGAAACCTGGCTGGCGACAGTGGATGCGAGGAAGCTCTTGGTGAACAGGCTCGAAAGGGTTGGTAGGTCAGGGCCGGATCTGGTGGCCGAATTCGGAGATTTCAATACAGGCGCCCATGGATGGCTGCCCAGGCGGTTCAAGGTGGTCGCTAAAACAGGCGGCTGGCAAACCTTGGTGAAAATGAGTAAAATAGAAGCGAACCCTTTTCTTGTTGAAAAGAATTTTATCTTAGAGCCTATGTTTTCACCAAAAGTTGAAGAGTGTAAATGAATGCTCCAGCCTATGGGCCCACAAAAAAGGTGCTTATCATATCCAAAGAAATGAGTCTTGCCGATTCTTTGGAAAGGTCCTTTTGCTGGTCAGAGTTTTTGTTTAAAAAAGCCCGGAACCCAGGAGAGGGATTGTCTCTGCTTTCTGATGAGGCGGATTATCTGGCGCTAATATTGGATTCTGATGAGCTTGAATAACGATACGATAAAGACATTCTCCAGAAAAATTCTTCTAAGAATTTAATTTGCTCTCCCTTTGGTTTTTCTTTCTGAAAATAAAAGAAATATGCAAAAGGAACCAGAAGAGAATCATAAGGCAAAATAGCTGAAACAGGAATACGATAAACTGAACGAAAATGATCAATACTTTCTTTTAGGGCAGAAATTACATCATCCCAAATATTAATTATTTCATCTTTGTCTAACTGCAATATT
>CAZFJT010000020.1:0-13238 GCA_964519135.1 uncultured Syntrophales bacterium
AGCGCAAGGTAGGCGCCAGAAGCTATTATTATGGACATATTTTTATGAGCCATTTGGCGTCTAATTTTGAGAACTGGTATAATATAGATCTTGAATGAAAATCCATAAAATTCAGGTCCGGAATTCATTTTTTTCTTCAGAAATATTTCAACTAAAATAATATCTTCCAAATTATTTTGCTCCAAGAACTGGCAAAGCTCTTAGAAATCTACTATATTATTATTAATCACCTGAATAAGGAGGAAAAAATGGCTCACGAATGTGGCTCATGCGCATGCACAGGGTCGGACTCTACCCAGGGGTGTACAGAAAGACTGGATGAAGCAAGAATTGATGAAGAAGTCAACTCAGCGCCGTACCTTATAATCGCAGGAATAATGATTTTTGTCGCAAGCTTGATTCTCAAATGGGCGTTGGCCTAGCATGGAAGACTGCGGATATTTTTTGTGATAAGTCACCACTCATATAATAATCCACCCCTATCTAACCGATAGGCCGGGGTTCCCTAGTTCTTTCTTTCTCGCCTCAAAGCCATTTTTGTTTGAGAGCTATTCCTATTGATATTTAGCGTTTGCCTGAGGATCGGGCAATGTGGGCTCTTGGTAGCCTTAACCGAGCTAGAAGCGCAAGGTTAGGTTAGGCGCCATTAACTGTCTATTGAGTAGATCTGTTGTAACTCTTAAGTAATTGGGGGCGCGGCGTTGAGCCTGTTGGCTGGAGATCCGATTCGCTGTGTTTAAACTCGCAAGCTCAGCAAACTTCGCTCATAGGGCTCCCGTCGCCCCGGTTCGGCTCCCGCTACTTCCATCCCCAGATTCTCTACTCCCTGCCGCCATCCATGAATCATTTTCACCATAGGCCTTGGTAAATATTCCAATGATTTGAATTGCGCGCTCTTGTTGGTAAAAAAGGTTCTACCTGTTTAAAAGACCTTCCTTGAATAAGTTTGAAGCTATGGAGGCCCACTGTTCCAAACGCTCTTGTTTCGCCATATAAAGCCCCAGACCAGGATCAAGTATCTCTGTGTAATAGGACCTAAGTGACCTTTCAAACACTGCGTTCATCATGAACGACACTGCCGTAATATCAACATTTGGTCTTATTTCGCCTTTTTCTGAAGCTTCTACTAGTAATTCCTCGATGAACCTGACCCCCATCATCTGGATCTCCAGGGTTCGCTGTATTGCAAAAGGGCTTTGATTGGATTGCAGGGCGTGAAAATAAATGGAGGCCAGTCTTGGCCATTTCTCTATAAATGAAAAACCCGATAAGAGTAATAGTTCCAATTTCTTAAAGATATCCAATGCTTCAGTCTCTTGCCTTGTTGTTCTAAGATAGACCTTAACCTGCCCTATCGCGGCCTCAACTATGGCGTCGAACAATCCCTTCTTTGTGCCGAAGTAGTGAAAGAAACTCCCCTTACTTATTCCGGCTTGTTTCACTATTGCGTTTACCGACGCGTTCTTGTATCCATTTTCACTGAATTCCAACAGCGCGGCGTCAAGAACCCTTTCCCGCTTTTGGGCCCCAAGCCTGTTGAACAGGTCAGACCCCTGTATGTGCGGATTACTCATATTGAAAATCCATTAGTCTGATGCATTGAAGAATGACCACCCGGTCAAAATACAATACTTCGTCTTTGCCGTCAACTGACAGCTCATCCTTTGCAGCTAGGCCTGAGTTGTTGTTGATCTCCCGGGAAATCGATGGACGGCGTTTCCATCAACTATCTTGTAAAGGATTGATTGACAGCATTGGATTTCTGGGTTTAGATGCGGTTTATGCGCCTTGGATAACTGGATGGTTCAACTAAGGGCCATTGGGATTGATCGTCTTTGTTCCGTAGATATATGCGATCAAGGGCTGGGCCTTGGATCAGTATGAACAAAATTCATTAAAAAGAGAGATTCACATGCGACGATTATTAGTCCGCGCGGACCTTCCGGATGAATTACTGCCATTGAAAAGGGTGGCCATGAACCTGTGGCATTCATGGAATCCTGATGTGGCCAGGCTTTTTCAGAGCCTGGACCCTGAACTGTGGGAGGAATGTCAACACAATCCCGCGCTGGTTCTTTCACGCCTCTCAAAAGAAAGAACAAGGGAAATAGTTAATGATCAATCGTACATTGAGAGGATAATGGAAATTGAGTCCAGATTCGAGGATTATGTGGGGCAAACAAGGCACTACAGCTTCAATCTGGAAAGACCCATAGACTACTCAATCGCGTATTTCAGCATGGAGTTCGGGCTCAATGAATCTGTTCCAATATATTCAGGAGGCTTGGGCATACTCGCGGGAGATCACCTGAAAAGCTCCTCTAACCTGAATGTGCCCTTGATGGGAGTGGGCCTCTTGTACCAGCGGGGATACTTCAAACAATATCTCAGCATAGATGGATGGCAACAGGAGACCTATCCAAATAACGATTTTTTCAATATGCCGGTGCAACCAGTGATGGACGGCGCGGGAAATCAAGCGTCCTTCCATTTGGACGTGGGAGGGGATAGGGTTAAGACCTTAATATGGAAGATTCAAGTGGGAAGAATACCTCTGTATCTGCTGGACACAAGCGACCCCTCCAATTCAGTGGAAGGGAGAAAGATCACAGCGGAACTTTATGGCGGAGATCTTGAGATGCGCATTCGCCAGGAAATAACTCTGGGCATAGGCGGCGCCAAGGCCCTTCATCTGCTCGGGTTCTGGCCATTTGTTTATCATCTCAATGAAGGGCACGCCGCTTTTGCGGCCCTTGAAAGAACCCGTCAATCCATGGTTGCCTATGGCGCGCCCTTTGAGGTTGCCCTGGAAGCTGTAGCCTCGTCCACTGTATTTACTACCCATACTCCTGTTCCAGCAGGCATAGATCTATTTCCTCCAGACTTAATTAAAAAGTACCTTACGGGTTATATGGGCCAAATGGGGCTCTCTGTGGATGACCTCCTTGACCTCGGTAGAGAGGACCCAACAGACAAACAGTCCGCCTTTTCAATGGCTGTGCTGGCCATAAGGCTTTCCAGAGGTTGCAATGGTGTAAGCGAATTGCACGGCCATGTTTCAAGGAAGATGTTCAAGCGGCTCTGGCCGAATGTGGATGAGCAGGACACTCCCATAGGTCATGTTACCAACGGCGTTCACATCCCTTCATATGTCTCCCAGGAAATGGCTGAACTGATAGTGAGATATCTTGGGGAAGGATGGATTGAAGAGCCGGATAATAAAAAGATATGGGCCAGGATGCAAACCGTGCCTCACGCTGAACTGTGGGCCGCGCATGAAACGCGACGGGATAGACTGGTGGCCTTTTGCAGACAAAGACTGGTCAATCAGATCAAGGCCAGGGGAGGCTCCAGGTTGGATATCCGTAGGGCTCATGAAGTGCTCAATCCAGAGGCCCTTACAATAGGTTTTGCCAGGAGGTTTGCGCCATACAAGAGAGCGTGGCTCCTATTCAGAGATCCAGAGCGACTCCAGAATATCATTGGGGACAAAGCCAGGCCCGTTCAATTCATATTTGCCGGCAAAGCGCACCCAAGGGACAATTACGGCAAGGAAATCATTCAGCAGGTGGTCTTGCAGGCAAGGCAGGAAGGCTTCAGAAACAAATTGGTGTTCCTGGAGGATTATGACATTAACCTGGCCAGGTATATGCTTCAGGGAGTTGATGTTTGGTTGAATAATCCCAGAAGGCCCATGGAGGCTTGTGGCACATCAGGTATGAAGGCCGCGGCAAACGGCGCTCTAAATGTGAGTATTCTTGATGGATGGTGGGCTGAAGCCTATCACGAGGGTATAGGTTGGGCCATAGGAAAGGGAGAAGAATTTCAAGATCAAGAACTTCAGGACCAGGTTGACGCTGAATACCTGTACAAGACCCTGGAGAATGAGGTTATCCCCACATTTTTCCACCGGGGCCCTGATGGTCATCCCCATCGTTGGATAGAAATGATGAAGAACACAATGGCCTATTGCTGTGGCGAATTCAACTCCCATAGAATGGTGGAAGACTATCTGGAGAAATACTATATCCAGGCGGGATTAGCCCACCAGATACTTGGGGAAAAGAAGATGAACCAGGCAAGAGAATTCGTGAATTGGAAACACAGGGTTCGCAAGCTGTGGAAAGACCTGAAAGTGCTGGATATACAAGCCCCACACGGAGGCCATGTGACACTGGGTTCAGATATGTTGGTTGAGGCTGATGTTCATCTCGGAGAACTACGTGAAGAAGAGGTAGTGGTAGACCTGTGCTACGGCCGTATTGACCCTGAGACAGAAGAGGTCTCCCATAGGGATGTTACTGCTATGTGGGCTGAGGCCTGCACAACAGAGGGCGTGAGAAAATATGTGGGATCAATTCCGTGCAATGAGACCGGCATTTACTCGTACAATATAAGGATACTGCCGTTTCACCCTTATCTGTTCAATCCTTTGTCCATGAATTTGACACTGTGGGTTTAAAATATCTATTTTTTCCAGAAGCTGGGCGAAAACAGGACAAAGACAGTTAAAAGTTCAAGCCTACCGGCAATCATGTTGAAAATTAAGAGCCATTTGCTTGGCGTAGCCATCCATGCGTAAGTGTCAGCCGCGCCCACCTTGCCCAACCCAGGGCCTATGTTGGAGATGGTGGCCGCGCTTGCGCCGATTGCAGTTAGCGCGTCATTATCCATTGCCACCAGTAAAAGTGTTGATGTGGCCCAAACTCCTATATATAGGCCAAAAAACGCCAGAACCGAGTTCACTATATGAGGTGTTATGGTCTTTTTGTCGATCTTTATAGGTATTACGGCCCTTGGGTGTATCAGAAGGTTCAGTTCACGAAACACATGCTTAACTAATATTATAAGCCTCATACACTTCATTCCTCCACCTGTGCTCCCCGCGCATCCACCCATGAACATCAGAGAGAACAGCAACCATTGGCATATTAGAGGCCATTGTTCCCAGTTCTGTGTGCCGTATCCTGTAGTGGTCATGATGGACGCTGTCTGAAAGGCCCCATGGAGAAAGGATTCGGACATGGAATCATAGTTGTTCTCAAATATCACAAGGCTAATAATGACAAAGCAGCATGTGAAAATCGCCATATAAACTTTAAATTCTGAAGACTTCCAATAATTTTTAAGATTTAAATTCCTGGCCTGGTAGTGAAGGGTGAAGCTCAGACCGGCCATTATCATAAAAACAGTAATGATCAACTGTATCCAGACGCTATCGTAATATCCTATTGAGGAATTCTTAGTGGAAAACCCCCCAGTGGCCATTGTCCCGAATGTATGACACAATGAGTCAAACAGAGGCATTCCGGCAATAAACAGAAGCAGGGCCTCCGCGACACTCAGGGCCACATAAACCATCCAAAGGGTCTTCGCGGTCTCAGCCACTGTGGGCTTCAATTTGTCCATTACCGGCGACGGAACCTCAGCCTTGAACATTGCCATACCGCCAACACCCAACAGGGGCAGTATCGCGACCGACAGAACGATTATTCCCATCCCACCGAGCCAGTGGGTCAAACTGCGCCAAAACAGCAAAGATGGCGGAATGGACTCCACATCAGTTATTACAGTGGCGCCAGTTGTGGTAAACCCGGATACTGACTCGAACAGCGCGTCCACAAAGTTCGGTAGTATTCCTGTAATCCAAAAGGGCAAGGCCCCAAAAAATCCCGCAAGAACCCAACCAAGGGTAACCACTATAAAACCGCCCCTTAGCCCGAAATCTTCTGAATGCCCCCTGGAGATTTGGTAAACAAAACCGCCTGATGTGAGACAAAGGACCACAACCACGATAAAATCCCCGTATAGCCCATCCCCGTAATAAAGTGACCAGGGCACGCACGCGGCCATACATACGCCTATAACCCCCACAAGGGCGCCAAGGGCTTCAGCAATGGGACGTATGTTCATTTCAGATAACCTGATGGTGAACCGAACAAGGATTCGACCTTTGGTATGGATTCTTTTCTACTGAAAACTATCACCCTGTCACCAGGCTCTATTACTGTTGGACCGTGGGGAATGAAATACTTCTTGTTTCTCTCAACCGCCCCAAGTATAGCTGAATTAGGGAAACGAATCTTTGACAGTGGCCTTCCCACAACAGGAGAATTCTCCAGGGCCTCGAACTCGATGGCCTCAACTCCTTCCCCAGGAAGCATGGAAACAGACATTACCTTTCCCTTCCTGAGATATTGGATGATCCTGGAAGCGCCCGCAAGCCTGGGATTAACTACAACGTCAACTCCTATAGCTGAAATAAGCCTGTGGTATTCCATCCTGTTGGTGAGCGCAGCCACCCTCGCGGCGCCCATACGCTTTGCCAAAAGGGCTGTCAGAGCGTTATGCTCCTCGCTTTCAGTCATAGCGAGAAACACGTCCATATCCTGTATACCCTCACTCCTGAGAAAGGCCTCATCCATAGGATCGGCTCTTAGCACCATAGAGCTGTTCAAGATTTCCGCGGCTTGATCGCAAGCCAAGGGATCAGAGTCCACGAGCCGGATACTGTGGGTTTTCCTGCGCTCCAACTCCTTTGCGATCTTAAGGCCGGCCACGGTCGCGCCATTTATCATGCAACTCTTTATTGGTTCAGCCTTGCGTCCGGCCCCGCCGAGGATTGAAGGAACAGAATCTCCTGGGGACATCACATATATCATGTCCGTTGATCTCAGCACGTCCTTGCCCTTTGGAATAATAATATCCGACTCCCTGGATATGACTGGTATAAGTATTCTCTTATCTGGGAACTCTTCCCTTAGTTCCATAAGAGACTTGCCCACCAATGGGGAATTGTGCACAAGTCGCACACCAAAGAGCTTTATTCTACCTTCGGCAAATTCCACCACATCTGTGGCCAAAGGAACCTGCAGAACCTCCATCAACTTGTTCACAGCCTCTGTCTCAGGACTGATAACCAGATCCAGGTCCAGGTGTTCCTTATCCAATATTTCAGGGGTTTCTGAAAAATCCTCATCCCTTAGTCTGGCAACCTTTGTGATCTCCTTTTTTAAATAACCAGCCACATAGCAGGCCATGAGGTTGACTTCATCAGAGTCGGTTACTGCAACCATTATGTCGGCCTTATCCGCGCCCGCTTCCTTTAAGACAGCAGGGGATGACCCCCTGCCAACCTTGGCCATCACATCAATACTTTCTTCAATGGCCTCAATCTTCTCTGAATTGAGATCTATCACAGTCACATCATGTTTTTCAGCCGACAGATGACGGGCAAGGTTGTACCCCATCTCTCCAGCGCCAACTATAACCACGCTCAAGGTTAAGGCTCCTTATTGAATGCTATCTGAGACTCCACCAGGTCCTTTTGGCGCCAATGATACAAGATCAGCAGAATATGGTATAGTGAAATAAAAACAGTTCAATGATGCGGTCCTTTTTTTGAGACATCAACAAGCATATTACTCATATAGTTAGCAGGATATTGTGAGCTCATTTATTGGGTTTTATGACAACAACAAGCTTCCATTGACATTTACTGCTCTATGCTGATAGTATCCACCAGCGTGGGGAAGGGACCTGAACAGAGGAGATTCCGTCCCAATGGTAGAAACAAAATCAGATAACGCCTATATTCCGGAAATAGCAAGAAGAAAACGATCTATTCGGGCTTTCGTGTATATTCTGGCCCACATGATTATTGTTACCGCGCTGACCTTTCCGCCATTATTGGCAGATTTTGCCCATTCCAAGAGTATCTCCGGCAAAACCAAAGTTCACAATCTCAGAAAAGGCGAAGGTTTACTAATAACCAGAGAGGGCGCGGTTCCCTACCAGCGGTGGAGAATACCCCAATGGAACCACTCCAAGGCTTATTTCTGGGCAGTGGGCAATTATGATTTTCGTAAAAGCGATTCTGTTGACCTGATCTTCTATTTCCATGGAATGCACTCAAAGGATTACTATAAAGATTTCAAGGCGGAACTGGAGAAACTGGCTGAAAAGAGAAAAAATAAGCCCTTTCTTTTTGTGGCCTTGGTGGATACCCCCTATTCAAAGGGCAGAGACCGCGGTAAATACAGATGGAAAAAGATCGCTCCAAAGCATGGGAAGCGACCGGACAAATTGATCAAGATCATCAATAGGATATATAGGGCTTTTACTGTGCGTTTCCCACACATTAAAACCAGGAACACCAAGATAGTTCTCGCTGGTTTTTCAGGTGGCGGCAGGGTTGTGAGTTCTGTAGGGAAATGGCTTGCCGAAACTCCGGATACTGATAAATTCGCTAAAGTCTTCAGACAAAGACTAAGCAAAATCGTCTACTTTGATTGCTGGTTTCATCCAAGTGATCTCGAAGCTGTGCCCACACTCTTGAAAATCAACCCCAGAATCAAGATTGTTGGAACAGTGGCAATAAAAAGACCCCTCAAGAACGCGGGAATACTTGCAAAGAAATTCAAGATGCGCCGTTACGGAAGAAAAAAAGGCATGGTAGGCGCGGGTGGAAGACTCGTCATTTACAGGGAAAATGGCCACTGGGATGCAATGATTAAGAGACTGGAACAAGCCCTGAATGTTTAATACTTGGCGCCGGTCCATTACCTGAGTATCATTAACCGGTTACATGATCTGGACCCTTGACCGCAGCCAATGGCTATGCTACATCGTTGTTATTCAGGTCAATTAATGATTACCTCAGGAGAGATCATGGATCGCGTTCAGGACGTTGATAATGAGTTCGAACGGACTTACGCCTTTTTGTGTTCATTGGATAGGTTCGGTATTTTACTGGGCCTGGAAAACATCACAAACCTTTTAAACTCCATAGGAAATCCACAAGCATCCTTCCAATCGGTTCATATAACAGGCAGTAAAGGAAAAGGCTCCACCGCGTCCTTTCTGAATTCGATCCTCCTTAAGGCAAACCTGGAAACAGCCCTTTATACCTCACCCCATTTGAATGATTACAGGGAAAGGGTCAGGATAAACGGGAAGATGATATCAAAGGAGGAAGTGATCGAATCTGCGCAAAAGGTTAAATCTGTTTACGATCCAGAGAGAACAACATACTTTGAATTCACAACAGCGGTGGCGTTTGATTGCATAGCCAAGCGCAAACCTGACCTGGCTATTATAGAGGTGGGCCTGGGCGGAAGGCTCGACGCGACCAATACCATTAATCCTCTTGTATCAATAATAACAGATATTTCAAGAGAACATGAGGAATATCTAGGGCAGGGAATTTACTCTGTGGCCAAGGAAAAGGCCGGGATAATAAAGAAATCCACACCCACTCTCACTTCGGCCACTAGAAAAGAAGCCCTAAAAGCCATACTCGAGACCGCTAAAGCCAGATCTTCCAGTGTTAAGATATTCGGAAAGGATTTTAAAGGCAAAAGGGTTGGTCCCTCGATCTTTGATTACCAATCAGCCCGTGTGACCATGAAAGGTCTGGATTATTCATTGGCCGGCGGCCACCAGATGAAGAACGCTTCTTTGGCCATTGCCGCGGTGGAAGAACTGAGACGAAGCGGGTACTTCATTCCTGAAACGGCAATCAGAGCCGGTATTAGCCAGGCCGTCTTCCCTGGCCGCTTTGAGATTGTGTCCACAGGCCCTGATATCATAATAGACGCGGCACACACCACGAACAGCATGAGACTCTTGAGAAAAACCATTTCGCAAACATACCCGAACAAGAAGGCGTATGCCCTTATTGGCATTCTGGAAGAAAAGAATTACCTGGATATGCTGAAAATAATCCAGCCTGTGGTGGGAAAGATGATCTGCGTCAAACCACAGGGAAACAGGGCTCTGGAAGCTGAGACCTTAGCTGAGGCGGCCCGCTCCATTGGAATGGACGCACAAAGTTCGCCCTCCATTGAAGAAGGATTAACTGCTTTGAAAGGGTTTGCCAATAAAGAAGACCTGATTATAGCCACAGGGTCAATATATATGATCGGCCCTGTCAGAAAGGCTTGCGGGCTTGATGATGAGTAATCGGGGTTGTATATGCCTTGACTGGAATAAATGGACATCGCCCGGTCGTGTCTTCATCCTGGTCATATTTATTGTCGCTTCCACCAATGTCCATAGCCAGGACAGAATCGGACCCCAGGATCTGGGCCGCAAACTGTCAGAGGCTGGTGAGCTAATTCCCAGCGACATGCCCATTGTCATCAGAACCGGCCATGTCCATTACGACGCGGACAAAAAGGTCTATACCGCCAGGGGTGATGTGAGCATAGTTATAGGAAACTATGAGATAAACGCAGATCAGGCCGCTGTGGATCTTGAAGAGAAGACCGTCACTGTGGAGGGAAATGTGGTTGTGCGACTTGGCGGGGAGGTAATAGAGGCAGACTCCGTAAAATTCAAGCTTGGCAAGTTCACGGGCATAATGACCAATGGAAAGATCTTTTTATCAAAGCACAATATATACCTGGAAGCAAAGGAACTGGAAAAAACCGGAGACGCGACATACAAAATCAAACAAGGGACATATACCACTTGTAACGGGTCCACGCCTGCATGGAAGATTTATGGAGCGGACCTGGAAATGGAAGTTGATGGGTACGCCTCATTAAGACACGGCTTCTTTTATGTCAAAGGAGCGCCTGTCTTGTACCTGCCCTGGTTCATCTATCCAGCCAAGAGGAACAGGCAGACCGGATTCCTGACCCCAACTATATCCAGTAGCACATTAAAGGGCCTTGATATCAAATTCCCATTCTTTGTGAATATTTCGCCAAGCGTGGATTTAACGGTTACACCAAGGGTTTGTACCAACAGAGCGCTTCAGACGGCCATGGAATTCAGATATTTTCCATTTTCCCATACCAGGGGTAGGTTTTACGGAGAGTACACCTATGACTGGAATTTCGAGAATGAAGGTGGCCCTAAAAATCACAGGTTTTATTTGAATTGGGGGCACTCGCAAACCCTACCAGGGGGAATCAGACTAAAGGCCTATGGCAACTGGTTATCCGACAGAGATTACTTCGAATTCTGGGCTGGGAAACTGGATAAGCGTAAGCGTATCAGATACTTGGAATCATCAATGGGTATCAGCAGGCAGTGGAATGATTTCATATTTCAGTCAGAAGCCAGGTACTTCGACGATCTTGCCGTATCAGACAATGCGGTAACAAGGCAGCACCTACCTGTGGTTACTGCCAGCGCGTTCCATCAGAAGATTCCATATACCCCTTTTTACTTTGGGGCAAACATGGATTATGGGCATTTTTACACTCCACTTGCCATGGATACATGGGTGGGAAGCAGGATTAGAATGAACACGACCCTCAGCCTTCCCATAGCCCTGGGGAGATTCTTGAAGCTCTCCCCATCGGCCACATTTCTTCCCAAGGCCTATTCAGCGGGCTATGTTGATGAGGATGGAGACACCGTTGAAAAGGTAGAGACCTTAAGGACCGATCTATACCAGGTCAACGCTCACGCGCACACTGATCTTCACGCAATATACAATGGATCATTTTTAGGGTTCCAGAAGGTCAAGCATTCAATAAGACCCAGTGTATCATGGATATTCCGGCCAACAACTCCAACCGGTGATTATCCTGTCTTTGATGATTCGGATAAAGTGGAAAATGTGAGTCTGTTAACTGCGGAGTTGAGCCAAACCTTTACTGGAAAAATAGGAGAGGACGAATACCTTGACTTCATATCCTTTAATTTATCCCAGGGCTATGATTTCTATACAACCAGGACGGCTGAGGATCCCTTGGGAACCAGACTGACCCCTTTATTGAGATTGACCAACACCAGGGCCAAATTCTCTCTAAAACCCCATTCCCTTGTGGACCTTTCAGCAGAGGCTGAGTTCAATCCCAGCTTGAACAGGGCGAGCAAATATTTGTTTGATATGGCATTGATGGATCATAGGGGAGATCTTCTCAGAATAGAACACCAATATACAGAGGGAGACGCGGACGCCTTTTCAGTGCGACAGACAAACCTGGATCTACAGGTGAAGGTCACTGAGAACCTTGCCTGCTACGTGCAGAACCAGTACTCCCACAGCTTTGATTTCTCTTATTTTACCAGCTTTGGAGTTAGCTACCATCCCCAATGTTGGAGCATAGCCCTAAAGTACTCCCAGGCAAGGGAGAAAGACCCTGATACCAGCCGCATAACCGTCCCTGAGCAAACGGTGTTTCTCACGTTGGCCATAGGTCAACTGGGACCTGTGTACAGCATGACCAGGGATCTTGGGGAATTAGCCGGTCAATGGGGCGTATTCTCAAGTAAGTCGGAACGGTGATTTAAGCTTTATTTTTCAAGTAGCCCAATTGTACGGTTTTGAGAGGCCTGGAAGGCTAATTATTTTGGTTCTGGGCCTTGAACAGGCGCCTTATTATTTGGCTCATTCACCGGCGGCTGTGGCTGAGGTTCAGGGCTATCAAAAGGTCCAAGATCGATCTGCTCCGGAGAAACCTTGGCCAAAGAGGTTTCCCATAAGTCGACGACTTCAAAGTTCTCAGGGCGCCCTGCTTCGGCCATCATATTTCTGATCTCTTCAAGGAGCCGCCTTGCCCTGGATTCCTGGGTCGCAGGCCAATCAGAACCCGCGGTAAGAATTCCAGAGGAAAGATCTGCGTCAGTAAGCACATTCCGATCAATCAGATTCGATATATGTTTGTCGAGCTGCTGTTGTGCCGCCCTTTTGCGCTCCAGTCCGGTCTTGGCCTTTTTGGCGTCTTCTCTCCGCTTTTTCTCCTGGATCTGCTTTTCCACTGTGGCCTCTGTCATTGGGAAGATAATATCATCAATCACATAATATCCCAAAACAGCTATTGGAAAGGCGATTATACAGCCCAGAAGCCACGGAGGAAGCCTGTCCAGCGCGCCCTTTTTTCGCCCCACATCCTCCCATCTTTTTTCTCCTGGAAGCATATGACCGCATTCCGGACATGTGAGCGCTCTTTCAGAAACCCTGGCGCCGCATTGGGGGCAACGATCCGGATCGCCTTTGGGCGCAGCAACCTTCTGGGTGGCCAAAAGATCCATTGTCCCAGTGTATTCTTGATCCGAACGTATTCTGCCCGCGAGTAGCTTGCGAATATCCTGGGCGTTGAGAAGCTTACGCTCGACCAGAGTCTTTAATAGCCTCTTGAAATCCCTGTCATTCAGCCCATGGATTTCTTTCAACTCATCTGCGTTCATTCCGGATTGATAATCCTTTATGAACTGTTTGGCGTTCACTCTTCGCTTGGGTTCAGTCATAGATCCACCATCCACCCTCAGGTTATAAC
>CAZFJT010000020.1:13248-14407 GCA_964519135.1 uncultured Syntrophales bacterium
CTACGTTCAAGCCAAACCTGAAATCTCAATCAGCGTAAAGGTGTTGTCCAGGGGTCTGGCGCGTATAAATTCCTTTGGCGGCGTCAAATGCGCAAACTCGGGAAATCAGCGCCTGGGGCCTTTTTTTGTAAACCCACTGTCAGCCAGGGCCCATGTTAGTCCCCACAGCCTCACCGAACCTGAGGTGTCCCCACTTGCTATCATAGATCCGTTCCTGAAGAAATAAAGGGATGTAATCCATGACCCGTGCCCCTCCAGCGCAGCCATAAGCTTGGAATTGGAAATGTTCCAGACCCTGGCCACATAATCATCTCCACCAGTTACGCATATATCCTGTGTAGGCCCTATGGAGATCGACCTTAAACCATAGCCGCTGGCCTTGACTGTGGACACGTTTACCCCTGAGCCGGCCATATAGACATGAATATCACCTTCTGATGTGGCTGAGATCAGCTTTGAATCCGAATCCAGGGAGGCCAGGGCGTTTATGTCAACGCCAAGATCCCGGTAAGCGCCTTCAAACCTGCCTGTGGCTACATCCCAACGCTGGATTTTCGACCCGTTCCTTATACAGTAAAGGAATTTCAAGGATGGAGAGAATTCCTTGAATACAACATTTTCAGGGAGCTTTTCTCCCATGGGTTTTACCTTGCCTGAGGCCAGGTCAATATTTACGGGCGCGCCTTCACCACTGATGGCCGCCATGGACTTGCCATCTTCACTAACGTAAACAGGGGGCAAAATGTTTTCCGCTATAATGGAGCCGGATCCGTCTACGCCCCAGCGCCTTAGTTTCATATCGTCACTCAATGTTAAGGCGCCTGAGGCCCTTGGCAGACAATGTACCATCAAAACTGGACTGCCCACTTTCATTGATATGATCTCCGCTCCTGTCACCACATCCCAGGCAAAGGCCATACCATCCGAGCCTCCGGTTACCAAAACAAGGCAATCCCTTGAACCGTCCATGGACGTTATCGCGCCCTTATGGCCTCTTAAGGCCCTTATGAATGAAGCTGATTTGAGATGTTCGTAAACAAAAGTATTCCTTAATAAAGTACGTACTTGGATCGATTCCTTAGACCAACAGTAACCAGGGGCTTTGGTCATCCTCTCAAAGGCCCGGACTGCGGCTGAGTGTTCAAAAGCGCCCCAAGCC
>CAZFJT010000021.1:0-4272 GCA_964519135.1 uncultured Syntrophales bacterium
GCATAGTGGTGCGCAATTCCATTATACTGATCGATTTTATCCATGTGAGACTGGACAAGGGCCATGATCTCAAGGAAGCGATTATAGACGCTACTGCAGTGAGGTTTACTCCTATATTCTTGACTGCGGCCGCGGCTGTTTTCGGATCCTGGGTGATCACCCTTGACCCGGTGTTCTCTGGGTTGGCCTGGTCATTTATATTTGGAATATTTGCGTCAACGATTTTCACATTAATGGTTGTGCCGATTATTTACTATCTTATCTATAATAAGGATTAGTGGAAACTACGCTGAATATGGTCTTGTCGGGGTAAGCGCCTTGCCTGGCGCGTTTGCGGCGCCTATCTGTTTGAAAGGAAGTGTACGGCGCGTAATTGTTGGGTAGACCTTGTTGAAAATATTGGCTCAGTTCTCTGATCCGTTAACGGATGAACAGGATAGTCCAAAATATTATTACCATAAGAGTTTTTAACGAAAACCTCATAAAACATGGAGTTTAGAAAATGATGAACCAGAAGATTCAAGAAGCTATGAACAAGCAGATAAACGCGGAGACATATTCCGCTTATCTTTATCTTTCAATGGCCGCTTACTTTGAAGATATCAATTTATTGGGGTTTGCAAGCTGGATGAAATGCCAGGCCCAGGAAGAAATGACCCATGCCATGAAATTCTTCAATTTTGTCAACGAGCGCGGAGGCAGGGTTATTCTTACACCCATTGATGGGCCTCCAACAAGCTGGGAATCGCCTTTGAATGTGTTTGAAGAGACATACGAACACGAGACAAAGGTGAGCGCGATGATCAATGATCTTGTGAACCTTGCCATTGAAGAAAAGGACCACGCTTCAAACAATTTCCTTCAATGGTTCGTAGCCGAGCAGGTGGAAGAGGAGGCTTCAGCCGACGAAGTGGTTAACAAGATAAAGCTTGCGGGCGATGGCGGCGGGCTTTTCATGCTGGATAAGGAGCTTGGCGCAAGGGTTTTCAACTATCCCCCAACCGAATTGGATGGATAACATTCTTATTGGGCCCGGTATGGTTTAACCGGAAGTTTATGTATAACAGTAAATATTACCATTAGGAGGCAAAATATGGCGGAGGCAAATGATAGAAGCTTGGAAATGCTAAACATCGCTCTGGAGAAAGAGGAATTCGGCAGGCAAACCTATCTGAAGGCAATTGACCAGTGTTCCAACGAGCTTGCAAAAGATATATTCAAGATACTGCTAAAAGAAGAAGGTGTCCATATATCCAGGATCAAGAAAATATTCTCTGATCTGAAAGGGGGAGAGGGCTGGAAAGGTGAGTGGCGTCAAGAAGGGGATACCAATCCTGATCTTAAGAAGCTTTTCCAGGAGAGAGCCTCGGTCATAGAGTCCAAGGTATCGGTTGACTCATCTGACATGGAAGCTTTAAGCATGGGGTTGGAATTTGAGAACTCAGCAATAAAATTCTATGAAGATCATCTCAAAGAGGCTAAAGAGGATCTTGAGATCGAATTTATCAAATTGATGATAAATGAGGAAAGAGGCCACTATCAGGCGCTTAAGGATATGGAGCTGTATTTTACGGACCCTGAAACCTGGTATACGGAAAAGGAGCGCCACGTTCTGGACGGCGCTTAAGTATGGCGTGAACCTCGGCGCCGTTTCACTGATTCGACTGCGTTGGTGATCGGCGCTGATTTGCCTTGCCAGCGATTAACCACCTTATTGAAAGCCTCCCTCATTCTATATCTTAAAGAATTCGTAATCCCTCAGTTATTTGGGGCCGGGAGTAGAGAAGATAGAGAGGAGAGGAAAAATAATCCGGGAAGGGGCCCTTGTACGTTTCGTCAATAACCAAACATTTCCATCTTGATAGTGATGATTTACTCTAGTGATCGAAATCCAGAGAGCCGCCCCGGGCGGCGGGAGTCCGATGAGCGAAGTTTCCTGAGCCTGCGAATTAAACACAGCGAATCGGATCTTCCGCCAACATGCGGGCGGCCGCCTATCCCTGAGAGACATAGCAAAAAAACGTCCACAAGAGATGACCTTTGTTTTTTTACATATCATATGCGCTTACCAAGCAAGGCCTTCGGTTGCTCAGGAATTACAAAAATTCTTTAAAATATGTTGCTCTGAAAATTAAATCAGGTTATTAATAAGGTTTTAATTCGGTCCATCTCGTTTGAGATAGTAAAGATGGAACCATAGAGGCGGTAAATCAAACTAGGAACCGAGCAACTAGGAACCTAGCGTTAGAAATACATATTACAGCCGTTTAATGGAACAAGACTTAATGGAACAAGACTTGAACGGAGATATCTGGAATGAGCAAATTAAAATCAAACCGAGGCGCGGCCAAGCGTTTCAAGATACTAAAAAGCGGCAAGATAAAGAGGAAAAAGGCCTATCATAGCCATATCCTCACAACAAAGACCACGAAACAGAAGAGACGGCTTCGCGCGTCCAGTCTTGTGGACGCGAGGGATGTGAAGCAGGTCAAGATGCTGTTGCCCTATGGATGATAACAAGCATCAGGCTGGCGCAAGTCAGAGCTGGAATTAAAGGAGCCATAAAATGCCAAGAGCGCGAACAGGGCCCGCGAGCAGGGCCAGAAGAAAAAAGGTAATGAAGGCCGTCAAGGGCTATGTGGGCGGCAGAAGCAGAACATATAGGCAGGCTAAGGATACTGTTGAAAGAGCCATGTGCTACGCTTATAGGGATCGCAAGGCCAGAAAGAGAGATTTCAGAAGGCTTTGGATAACCAGAATAAGCGCGGCCGCCAGGAACAATGGAATTTCATACAGTAGATTCATCCAGGGCCTAAAGAAGTCCTCCATTGGTCTGGACAGGAAAATACTGGCTGATTTGGCTGTGACAGACCCCTCGGGGTTTACCAAGGTAGCGGAAAAGGCAAAGGCTGCCCTTTAAATTTTTCACGACCGGCAAGGCGCCATGTTCTGCAAATAAGACTGGACAAGGATGAGCGCGGTATTCGATTGAGCGATGTTATAAACGCTGGACTATACAGTCCCATTGCGTCCACGCACGCGGGGGCCAAAGCCGGTAAGAGGGATCTTCACCGGAGCGGATTCATATTTACCTAGAGCGGTTCAAAGGGCCGCTCTTTTTATGTTTTGCGCTTTTTGTTTTATAGTAATTCTCGAAATTAAACACAAAATGAAATGTAATTTCATTCCGACCGACCAGGGTCGAAAACTCGAGGGAAGTTTTCAGGGAGATCGTCTTCTTCTTGAGGATATGCGCAATGTGCTCTCTTGGAAGCCGTAACCGAGCGCGAAGCGCAAGGTAGACGTCAGGAGATCATAACGTGGGAAATATTTATAATCGCCATTTCCGGTTTACTTCTGAGAAATAATCTGGGAGTTTATTTCAATCCTGGGAATTTGTGAATGAATTGGAGATACAATGGAAGGCAAGCTTAAGGACATAAAAGACAAGTTCATTGAAATTATCTCAAACGCGTCTGATGAAAAAGAGTTGAATGAAGCCAAGGTCCGAACACTGGGCAGAAAGGGTGAGTTGACTCAATTTTTAAGAGGAATCAAGGACCTGCCAAAGGAAAAAAAGGCCAAGATAGGCCAGTTGGCCAATGAGATCAAAAAAGAGCTGGAGGAGCTTGCATCATCAAAAGAGGAAAAGTTAAGGCAAGAAACCGAGGAATCGAAGATAGTCTCTGAATCCCTGGATGTGACTCTTCCTGGAAGGGCCAGGCCCATTGGGGGGGAACACATTCTAAACCATGTGTCCTCAGAGCTCATAGAGATATTTGGCGGGCTGGGATTCCAATTGGCTGAAGGTCCTGAGGTGGAATTGGATTACTACAACTTTGAGGCCTTGAATATACCTAAGGATCATCCGGCCAGGGACATGCAGGACACCTTCTATGTTTCCGACAATGTTGTGCTAAGGACTCACACATCCCCTGTGCAGATCAGAACCATGGAAAAGACCGAGCCCCCTGTGAGAGTGGTATGTCCGGGTAAGGTGTACAGGCGGGACGCGGATATTACCCATTCACCCATGTTCATGCAAATCGAAGGGTTGTGGGTGGATGAAGGCGTTACAATGGCCGATCTTAAGGGGATTTTGATAGCCTTTGTACAAGAGTACTTTGGAGAGGGAGTCGGTTTAAGGTTCAGGCCAAGTTTCTTTCCATTCACAGAGCCCTCGGCTGAAGTAGATATACAGTGTGTAATCTGTGGCGGCTCAGGCTGCAGGACTTGCTCTTATACGGGCTGGCTGGAGATTCTGGGCGCAGG
>CAZFJT010000021.1:4282-14341 GCA_964519135.1 uncultured Syntrophales bacterium
TACGGGTTTGTGGGCTATGATCCTGAAAAGGTCACCGGTTTCGCCTTCGGCATGGGGATAGAGAGAGTCGCGATGCTCAAATACAGGATACCGGATATAAGAACCTTTTATGACAATGATGTGCGGTTCCTCAAACAGTTCTGAACAGGAGAGGTTGTCCAATGCTCGCAAGCTACAATTGGCTCAAAGAATTGGTTGAAATAGAGGAAAGCCCAGAAGAGATAGCCCACAAGCTTACCATGGCCGGGTGTGAGGTTGAAGGAATCGAACATGTGGGTAAAGAATTAGGTGAGTTCCTGACCGCGTCAATAGTGGATATTTCATCCCACCCATCAGGCGGTAATCTCAAGCTTGTAAGGATAAGCCTTGGTGACAGGAATAAGATTGTGGTCTGCGCCGCGCCCAATATAGAGGTTGGCCAGACTGTGCCGTACGCGCCTGTGGGCTCTGTTTTGGCTGATGGCACAGAGATCTTAATGAGGGAAATAAAGGGAATCCAATCCCCTGGTATGCTCTGCTCTGAAAAGGAACTGGGCCTTGGTGAAGACACATCCGGTATCCTTACCCTGGACGCGCGGTTAAGCGCGGGCATGCCGCTTAACGAGGCTTTGCCATTCATTGAAGACCACATATTCGAGATAGGGATTACTCCCAACAGGGGCGATTGTTTATCCATGCTGGGGATCGCCAGGGAGGTGGCCGCGATAACAAAAAGGGATTTAAAGATCCCTGAAACCGCTGAAGTTGAAGAATCAGACGATACTGCAAAGATGATAAAAATTGAGCTTCCGGACCCCCATCTATGTCCCAGGTATGTGGCCAGCATAGTAAAGGACGTGCAAACAAGGCAGTCTCCCCTGGATGTTCGTTTGCGTTTGACCAGATTAGGGGTAAGACCAATATCCAATGTGGTGGATATGACCAACCTGGTCCTGTTGGAATGTGGTCAGCCCTTGCACGCGTTTGACTACGACCTCCTGGACAAAAAGACTATAGTTGTTAAACGCGCCAAAAAGGGAGACAAGTTCACCACACTGGATGGAGAAGATCGGGTCATGCCCAAAGACGCGTTGATGATAAGAGACGGAAAAAAGCCTGTTGCGCTTGGAGGGATCATGGGAGGTCTAAATTCAGAGATCAATGATTCCACCAAAGTCACACTTATAGAAAGCGCGTGTTTTGAGAGGTTCGGAATAAGGCGCACAGCAAAGGCGCTTGGGATGAGCACAGAGGCCTCATATCGCTTTGAACGGGGCGTTGACCCTGAGGGCAGCTATTGGGCCGCAAACAGGGCTGCTCTGCTAATGGCTGAATACTGCGACGCCAAGATTGTCCCAGGTATAGTTGACGCGTATCCAGAAGCCATAACAAGACCGCAAATCGAGGTTCGACTGGATAGAGTTAATAAAGCGCTGGGTGTAGAACTGGATAAGGAGGAGGTGATTGGGCATTTTCAATCCCTTGGAATATCCGTCACAGATAAGGAAGAAGGAACCCTGTCTTGCGCGCCGCCCAGTTGGCGTTGGGATCTGGAGAATGAGATAGATTATGTGGAAGAAGCCGCACGCTTACACGGTTTCAATAATATCCCCATTTCCACGCCCAGGTATAGGTCCGCGCCTGACAACACCCGCAGACATTACAAGTCAGTAAGGGATGTTGCCGGGAAGATGGCCTCACAGGGTTTTTCAGAGATAGTTACAATGTCTTTTGTATCAAAGAGTCAAGGCCTGGAATTTCCTTGGAACTCTGAACCAGAGGATCTTCTGCCCTTGATGAATCCATTGACTGAGGACATGACAGTGATGCGTTCTTCGCTGATGTCAGGGCTTATCTCCACAATGAAGAGGAATCTCAGTTTCAGGTCCAAAGATCTAAGGCTCTTTGAAATAGGCAAGGTATTCAAAACCGTCGCTAATGAAGAGCTTCCAGATGAGGAACTCCGCATTGCCGGCTTGGCCACAGGGAGACGTAACTGCAACCTTTGGAATGTTGATAGGGATGAAGCACTGGATTTCTATGATCTTAAGGCTGTAATAGAGAATCTCTTTCAGGGCGGCCAGGAATCACCCCTGAGATTTGACCGCGCCAAAATCGGATTTCTCCATCCAGGTAAGAGCGCTGAAATATACCTAGAAGATCAGGTGATTGGCTACATAGGTGAACTCGCGCCCTCGAAAATGCGTGAGCATGACCTAGAGCAAAACGTTCAGGTTTTCGAGATTCTTCTGGAGCCTGTGTTGCTTCACGCCCTCAAGCAAAAGGTTTTCAGGCCCATACCCCGCTATCCTTATATGGAGAGGGATTTATCTATCATCGTTGAAGATAAAGTTTCAGGAGATGACATTAAACGCTTGATTTCACACCTAGGCCATGATATTATCCACAACGTGACCATATTTGATTTATACAGAGGGAAATCATTACCGGAGGGAAAGCAAAGTTTTGCCTTCCGGATACGATATCAGTCTGAGGAGCGAACTCTGACAGACGAGGAAGTTCAAGAGGTTCATTCTCACGTTGTGGAAGCCATGCAGGAGAAATTAGGCGCTACATTGCGTGATTAGGGCGAATTAACCGGAGGGGGTGTCCGGCAAGGTTGCTCTGAAAAGTGAATCTTTAGATCTTTGGTCGCTTCTGTTCGGTATCCTCATGCAAGGGGTGGTCGAGTTATGGATATTGCAATTCCTGAAAAGCAATATTTCAAGATCGGCGAAGTTAGCGAAATCCTGGATGTTGAGCCATATGTGCTCAGGTATTGGGAATCGGAATTCAAGATTCTTAAGCCCACAAGAACCAGGGCTCGTCAAAGGCTTTATCACAAAAAAGATCTTGAACTGTTGATGGAGATTAAACAACTTCTCTATGATGAAAAGTTCACGATCGCAGGAGCAAAAAAACGTCTCCAGGAAATGAAAAAGCAGGCGGCCGCCGAGAAGAAACAAAAGAAAACCGTAAAGAAGCCCAAAGCTAAAGTGGAGACTGCTAATCCCAAGGAAAAGGATCTTAAGCCTGAAGATGTGAATTATAAGGAGCTCCTCAAGGACATTAAAAAAGAGCTCAAGGAGCTCAGATCCATTCTGGAAGGATAAGTCTGAAGCTTGGGAATTTACGAATAGACTGTTGAGCGCGATTGGACCAAATGGTTTAGCCGCGCTCGTCTTTTTTGTAGACTGCTTTACCGTAAATCTCAAAATTAAACGCGAAGTTAAGTGTAATTTCTCTGCGGACCTCCAATTACACCGGCAATAGCGTTATCATTTACACACAGCGGTAGATCCGATTCGCTGCTGTTAATTCCCGCTGCTCAGAAAACTTCGCTCAGCGGACTCCCGCAAACTGCTTCACACAAGGAAATATTGGGCTTATAAGAAGCAGCGCAATTTTGAAAGCAACTCGCAATTCAGCAATTTAACAAGCGTAACCATTTCCCCTTTGATTTAGAAAACTATTAGGCAATAATACAAGAACCGTCTCTAATTCAGATTACGATCTCGATATATAGACATGTTTACAATATGTATGAGAACCAAACAGGCTGGGCCCTTAGAGTCGAAAAATATAAGACGCCGGGCCACATTACAAAAAGGAGGTATATAAGTGCCTAAAATCAATCGAGCCTTGATAAGTGTTACGGACAAGAACAATATTGGAGACTTGGCTAAAGGATTGTCCGAATTCGGAGTGGAAATACTTTCAACAGGAGGCACCGCGAAGGCGCTTTCAGACCACGGCGCCACAATAACCGAGGTGTCGGAGTTCACCGGGTTCCCTGAAATGCTGGATGGTAGAGTAAAGACACTACATCCAAAGGTGCATGGTGGTATTTTGGGTATAAGGGATTCAGCCCAACATCAGGAACAGATGAATACACATGGGATCAAACCCATAGATATGGTGGTTGTAAACCTGTACGCTTTTGAAAAGACCACTGCCAGGGAGAACTGTTCACTTGCTGAGGCCATTGAGGATATAGACATAGGCGGGCCCACATTGTTGAGAGCCGCGGCCAAGAATTACAAATATGTGACCGTTATCACGGATCCAACCGATTATGATGAGGTTATTGGCGAGATGCGGCAAACCGGGGGATCTGTGTCGGAACAGACTAATTTCAATCTGGCAAAAAGGGTTTTCAAGCTCACAACCGAATATGACGCGGCGATCGCGCGTTATTTGGAGTACTCAGCCAAGGCCTAAAACCAGAAAGCGTTCAGTTTGAATAGGTTTTTCATAACAAAGAGCGCTAATAGAAATGATAAAAATATATAAACGGAGACCATATGGCGGAAATCCAAGTGGGAATAGTTATGGGGAGCGATTCAGACCTGCCTGTTGTCCAAAAGGCTGCGGATATTCTGGACCAGTTCGGGGTAGGTTATTTTATGACCGTCGCTTCTGCGCATAGGACACCAAAGAGGGTCATGGAGTTTGCTGAGAGGGCGGAGAGGGAAGGTTGGAAGGCAATTATCGCGGCCGCGGGGATGGCCGCTCACCTTGGAGGGTTTCTTGCGGCCCACACCACGATTCCTATTATCGGGATTCCGATGGATTCCTCATCCATAAAAGGAATAGATTCTCTGCTTTCCACAGTACAGATGCCCGGAGGGGTCCCTGTGGCTTGTATGGGGTTGGGGTCTGCAGGCGCTAAAAACGCAGCCCTGTTCGTTGTTGAGATGTTGGCTGTTAATGACAGCGCGATAAAAGGAAAATTGATTGATTACAGGGCTAAACAGGTGGATGAGGTCATTAAAAAAGCCACTGAAATTGAAAAGACAAATATAGGATAAAGAGCGATCCATGTCGCCACAAAATGATCCATCGGAAAAATCAACTGGTTCACAAGACTCATCCAGGCCGGCAAATGAAGAGCTTATCAAGCTAGGGTCCTCTAAGATCTCTTTAAGGCGCCAAGACTGTTTCATAGGTATGAAAGAAGTGGTTGATGGAACAGTTGACGTAATAGTTACATCTCCTCCTTACAATCTGGGGATAAAATACGGAAATTACAATGACAGGATAAATAGATCCGATTATCTCCAGTGGATGGAGGATTGGTCGATTCTCGCGAAACAAGTCCTAAGCGATAATGGTTCGATCTTTTTGAACATAGGAGGTAAACCCAAGGACCCATGGGGGCCTATGGAAGTGGCCATGCGCTTACGGGAGCGTCTATCGTTGCAGAATGTAATACATTGGATCAAGTCCATAGCAATAGATAAATCCAATGGCGGTGATGATCACGGCCTTGCTGAAGATATCAACGTTGGGCATATAAAGCCCATAAATAGCGACCGGTACATCTCGGACGCCCATGAGTACGTGTTTCATTTTACAAAAGAGGGCGATGTTAAGCTGGATAGATTGGCCATAGGTGTGCCCTACAAGCATAAGTCCAACATCAATAGGTGGAAATCCAAGGGCTCTGATTGCCGCTGTCGGGGGAACACCTGGTTCATTCCGTACAAGACCATCATGTCGCGCAAAAAGGATAGACCCCATCCGGCCAGCTTCCCCCCAAAGCTTGTTGAAATGTGCGTGAAACTCCATGGACTCGACGAGACCAAGCTTGTGATGGATACATTCATGGGCCTTGGAAACACAGCCGAGGCTTGCGTAAACCTGGGCTTGGATTGTATTGGTTTTGAGATAGACGAGGATTACTTTAATTATAGCTGTGACAGGATAAAAGGAATGGAGAATATGTGCCTTTCACAAAGATAGCCTTTGGTAGAAGTAGGGAAGGGGAGGCCATTAAGGTTTCCTCCCCTGGGTTATTAATTGTTTGCGCCAACTCGTTTTCTCATATGGCAAAGCGCATGACTTATTACTAAAGGCGAGTTATTGGAAGACTATTAGTATCTTACAATCATCTCGCTATAATTTAGTCGTCAAAATCCCCTTCAGGTCCCTTGTCCGACTCTATAAGCTTCGCCTTTTCTCTTATCTTGGCTTCAGTCCAATCTTCGGGATTCTCTATTCTATCGGTTCTGGGTCCCACATCATAGGAACCTGCTTTCAATATCTCTTCAATCGCTAGCCCCGCTGTATCGGCCCCATTGAACACGTTTGCAATCAGATTGTACACAAAATCTTCAACGCCCTGGACCATACGGTCCTTTATCTCTTTGGGTTGTCCTAGTAGTTTGTTTTCAAAGGGTAGGTTCAACCACTTGTAATTTCCGCCTTTCCATTCTTTGTCCTTCGCGTGTTGAACCATTTCTTCCCATATTTCATCTGAGACGCCCTGGCCGGGTAATTTCTTAAAAGCTCCATCAGAGTCCAAAACCGCATTACCGTACTCATTAACTTCAACACCCCATGACACCATCTGAAGGGCTGTGGCCACATTAGCCTTTGTGGTGTTGGTTTCGTTGGCGATACGTCTCAGCCTGTCATAACTGTTACCTGATGTGCCGTGCTGCGCTCCTGACACTTTATATTTTTCCAATGCGTCATGAATTTTGGCTGTAAGTTCCACCTGTATGCCTTCGTCTCCGGCTTCAATGCCGTGGGTGGTGCCATTATTGAGAGCAATCCAGTCAGGGAATATATTGTGCGCGTTCAAGCCCTGGATTAGGAATAGGGCCTCTTCAGGGGTGGAGAGTCCGTGCTTTCCCTTTATCTCACCCACCTCTGTTTCGTATCCTGACCATTTTGGCACATACTGATTCAGCTCCAGACTTGCCAGCAAGTTTTCATCGTCAGGCAAATGGGATGCGTCAATGGCTATGGAAGTTACACCTGAGTCAAAGAGGCTTGGAATTTCAGCTCGCGCGGTAGCGATATCATTGGCGCCCTTAATACCGTAATGATCTGCGTGAATCGCCACAGGAACCTGTATTTCCAGCTCATTGCAAACACTGTCAACATAGGTGGCCATATTCCATAGGTTCACTGCGCAATAGGCTTTAGCCCCGCCCTCTGATTTGGCGATCTCTATAATTATGGCCGCGTTAGCTTTTGCAGCCGCCTTAAGCGCGCCTCGCAATACAAAGGAGTTCCTGACGCTCGCTGCAATTGCTATGGCCCCTCCTTTTGCGAGCATGGCTCGATCGATAACTTTTCCGCTGACCAGGAAAGCCTTTGAATTAGGAAACAATTTAGCTGCATTAGGTGGCCGGCCTAGATTAAAGGCCCTTTGGTAGTCTGTGTCAGATACGCCGGGCAAAGACCCCATACTGTCCCTCCATATGAAAAATAATAGATTTGTTATGTTTTAAATATCTCTTGTACAGGTTCCTATCTCATTGTGGGGAGATGGAATCCGATCCTCATTCTTTAGACCGCCCCTTTTTTGGGGAGGTCTCAAAAATAGCTTCACTCTCGGCTATCTTCCGGCTTTTGTGGCCCATCTTACCGGCCGGTGGATAACCATAAGCCTTTTTTATATCTATATCATATTCAGCCCCCGCCTTATCTCCCACAGGCGCCTTATCCAAGTTACACCTCATTGCCCCAAAACTCAAAGGCCTGAACACATCGGGATCAACCAGAGTGTAATTCCTATTGTTGAATTTGAACTGGACCTTCCTTATCCACCATTGCCCACTATTGTGGACCTCTATCTTTAGATAGGGACTGCCGTCGTCTTCCCTGAATCTAAGATAACCTGTGGCAAAGACCTTTTGAAGGTCATCTTCGGTCATTTCCTGGTATGGGGGGGGAGCTATGGAAGTCCGGAACATCCATGCGACCATGGCCATTGCCCCTACAAAGACCAATCCAATTATTACGGATACCACATAAAGTTCGTTTTCCTTTAATATGGTTTTGATATTCTTTTGGGTTTTCAATCTTCCCGCATTCTCTCCAGACTTGATATTTTTCCTTCGCGACTGTCATAACGGTGCAGATTCTTACTGCCAGCGCAAAAAGATTCACCTACAAAAGACGCTTTGTTCTTGCCTCTTGCCTTTAAGCTGAGCGTCACTCCCAAAGGGATTTTCACGTCGGTCCTTTCACCACGCGGGGTTGTAAGGTAGACTTCATCTCCATTTCCTGTAACTTCCGCGTCAAAGTACACATGACGCTTGGCAAAGTATTCTTCCTCCGCGGACGCGGCCAACCTGAGCACCTTTGCCGCTGTTTCGCTCATTCTGTGGTCTTTATATTCTCCCACCATAAGGGAGTAAATAACAGCCATTATGGTAATGATTCCAACTGCCGCTAGGAACTCTACTATTGAAAATCCTGATTGATCGGAGTGTCTTTTTCTCATTGTGTCAGGCCCTGCCAAGTCTATTCTTAAGAGCGCCGGGGGCGCCCTAGGTGAGTCGCGCTCAACCCTCATTCCCTACCGCGACGGTCGCGGCCTTTTATAAAGCCAAAGATAAGCACGAATCGCCTGGATGTCAAGCCTAATTAGAATGCAGAATCAGATGGTTAAGGCGCCTTTGAAAACAGTGACTGCAGGACCGGTCATAAATACTGAATTACCCATACCATTCCATTCTATCTCAAGATCGCCACCCTTGAGTTTTACTATTGATTTATTATCCAGCTTGCCCTTTAAGATTCCCACCACCGCTACCGCACAAGCCCCGGTGCCGCACGCGAGGGTCTCACCACTACCGCGTTCCCATACATTCATCAAAGTGTTCTTCTGATCCAGAAATCGCACGAATTCAACATTGGTCTTCTGCGGAAATAAGGAGTGCTTTTCCAGATCCGGGCCATACTTTAGATGCCAATCCAATTGATGCTCCTGGGCCTCAATAACGCAGTGTGGATTTCCCATTGAAACCAAGGACACCGGAAATGTTTTCCCATTTGACTCGAGTTCGTGGT
Organism: uncultured Syntrophales bacterium; assembly: GCA_964519135.1. GTDB lineage: Bacteria > Desulfobacterota > Desulfomonilia > Desulfomonilales > Desulfomonilaceae > CAZFJT01. Next base: position 13,073 of record CAZFJT010000021.1, read on the forward strand.
CAATTATCGGCGACCCTGCAGAGGCCAGATTCACCGGGATCTTTTCAGGTTCGAATATTGGAGGTCCCATGTCCACTCTAACACTGCGCGCAAGATTGTCTTGTCCAATATCAAGTTCGACAATTTTGACGCCCGCCCTTGTTTCTATAGGCAGGGATCCTTTGGAGGTCATGCCTGTGTCATAAACGTATTTGGCCACGCATCTGATTCCATTGCCGCACATCTCAGCCAAGGAGCCATCAGCGTTGATATAATCCATGAAAAAGTCCGCGACATTGGAAGCCCTGATTATTATAATCCCGTCCGCGCCGACACCTGCTCGTCTGTGGCATATAAAGGCCACCTGATCACTGGATAGGCTGATCATGTTATCCAGGTCATCAAAGACCACAAAATCGTTCTTTGAGCCATGCATCTTGAAAAAGCTTATTTCCATTTGGTTATGGTAGTGCATTATGGCGCTGGATTCAAGTTGACAGACCTCTGTATCTTGGTTCTCGGTGGAAGGAACTGGAAGTTATTTTTACCAATTAGGAGTCGAAATTAATGGCGCGCCTGTCTTGATAAGGTCATTTTTTACTGGGGTCCAATAGATGATCAGGATCAAACCAAACAACAAAGAAGACATCATTCACTAAAGCTCCATGAATCCTTGTCTTGCTATTTATTGCAAATTGCCAAGCCTTATCGTTCAACTGGTCATTCTTAAATGGGAATGACTTCTCTGTAAGATTTTTATCATTCCAGTCTATGGGATGTGAATGGAGTGTATGGCTACTGTGGAATTTTCCGATATCAATATCGCAGACGTGCTTCAGCCTGGTAAAAAGATCATTAATATGGCTATCATCTGCAGGTATCATAGGGAATTTCTCGTTTGAGGTATCAAGGTATTTAAATGAAAATTTAAGACCAAAATCGTTTACTTTGGTTCTTTCTGGAATATTCCCTTTGTGGGCTTTTCTAGTCCTTTTAATTCTTCCCATCTGTTAAGCTTCGATAGTAAACTTTCATTTCATCTTGAGATATGACGTTATGACTTGGCTCATCAGGGGGCAAACCTTGACGCGCCTTGAGCCAAGGATCTTCCTGATGCACTAACCTTTCTAGATGATGCGCAGTTAGATCTCCATAAACGTCCATTATTTCATCAAGATGGGATTGAATATTATTTGGATACTCTGGACATCTCACTTCGTCGGTGATAATGGGTTTCCAGGAATATTTCTTGAATCGAGAATAAAGCTCCGGTTGCACTGGACCATGTAC
>CAZFJT010000022.1:0-712 GCA_964519135.1 uncultured Syntrophales bacterium
CAGGAAACTTCGCTCATCGGACTCACGCCGCCCGGCTCGGCCTACACTGGCCCCCACAGGAGTAAATAGATACGGCCAAAGACATGGATGGTTTGACAATACCTGTGAAATAGTTTAGAAGATAGGTCTATACTGAGTTTTAGTCGATTCACCAAAGGGGGGATGGGCCACTGAAATTGATTAGGTAACATAGGCGAAAATCCTCCGACAGTTATTAAATACTATCTTAAACGTTGAATAGTCTGATCCTCGTAACTAACCTCAATGATAACCGGCAAATGTGAGGACTTGATGCAGGAGACAAACGGCTCTGAAAAAGACTCTTCCCTTTTTACCCAGTTATCCACCGAGGTTGAATCCACAAAACAACCCTTGAAAGGGCCATCTGTTAAATCCAAAGATATATACGACTCTTCAGTAAGCTCCGAAACCTCGGAAAGCGCCAAAAAAGATAGGGACAGGTACAGGGGCGCCTTTGAGGACGCTCCGGTATCTCTCTGGCAAGTGGACTATTCAGACGTTGAGAAATTCATGGAAATATTGAAAAATGAGGGAGTCACGGATATTAGGGCATACTTGGAGCTAAACCCTGATATTTTGGATCATATCGCGGCAAAGATTCAGGTAGTGGATATAAATCAGACTACCATTGATCTTTATCACGCCCCGTCAAAGCGAGCCGTACTAGCTCCACTGAAAGTCGAGCTTACTT
>CAZFJT010000022.1:722-14098 GCA_964519135.1 uncultured Syntrophales bacterium
GGCGACTATATTTGAAGGTGGAGATAAACTGGAAACCCATACCATAGGGAAGAAAGTTAATGGCGCGGATTTCCCGTTACATATGAAAATTAAGTTTTCCCGGCCTGGAAGAGATTCCAGAATCGCGCTTGTAAGCGCGGAGGACACCACAAGGCATACAAATGGCCAAATACCTTTAAATAGCAGTGAACTGGGATACAGACAGATGTTTGAGGCAAATCTGGCTGTACAACTGCTGATCGACCCTGAAACAGGGTGTATAATTGACGCAAATCAAGCGGCGTCGGACTTTTATGGTTATACATGTGATCAGCTCAAATCCATGAAAATCGTGGATATCAATGTCCAGCAGAGCGCAAAGACGTTCAAGGACATGGGCTCTGTAATAAGGGGCGAACAGAACAGATTCAACTTTGTGCATAAACTGGCTTCAGGAAAATTAAGGGAAGTTGAGTCCCTAACCGGAAGAATCCAAATTGAAGACAAAAACTACATTTATTCCATTATCCATGATATCACCGCTTCAAGGAAGGCTGAGAAAGAGCTTAAAGAGTACAGGGAGATGTTCTCGCTGTTCACTGATCAGATCCCCGCGATTGTATACATAAAAGATGAAAAAGGTAGAATGCAATTCGTCAACCAGGAGATGATAAAACTTTTCGGCGCGGACCAATGGCTTGGCAAGACAGCGGTGGAATACATTCCCGAGGATATGGCCAAACGAATCGAGGCTGAGGACCGGATAGCCCTTGAACGGGGTCATTTGTTATCAGAGGCGTGGGTGCTCACAAATAACAGTGATATTAGATGCTTTCAGTCGCATAAATTCAGATTGAAAAGGGGCGCGAAGGCGCCTTTACTGGGAGGAGTGGCTGTTGATATCACTGATCGAAAGCTCTTTGAGCATAGCCTGGAAATGCGGGACAAATTATTGGAAGGTTTGGCTAGGGCCTTTCAGCGCCTTTTGAGAGGAGAAGATTTACCAAGCTCCATTGAATCCTTCCTATCCATAATCGGGACGGCCGCTGATGTGGACAGGGTTTACATATTCGAGGCTCACCAGTATCAGAACACTGAAGAATGGCTTATGAGTCAGCGTTATGAATGGACAAGCTCCGCTAAGATCAAACAGATCGACAATCCCGAATTAATCGATCTGCCTTTTCAGCCCAGATTTGACAGATGGTTCAATCACCTTACCCAGGGAAAACCCATAAAGGGATTGGTAAAGGATTTCCCTGAATGTGAACAAGAGATCCTGTTTCCTCAGGACATCATATCAATACTCGTTGCTCCATTGATTATTGATTCTGAATTTTATGGATTCATGGGATTTGACGATCTTCGAAGGCAACGGCAATGGAGCGATGTTGAGGTATCATTGCTCATGGCCGCGGCCGGGGGTTTAAGTTTTGCCATTAAGAGAGAGAAAGCCGAATCAAAGTTATTGGAGAGCAAGGAAACCCTGGAGGCCTTTTTTAACGCAATAACGGAGTGCGCTTTTCTTATGGATAAAGACGGCTTCTTATTGGCGGTGAACACGGTGATGGAAAAAAAATACGGATTAACGAACGCCAAACTGGAGGGAAAATCTTGTTTAGAACTTGAAAATGGACCTATAGGCCCAACTAATAATATCTTATTCAGAAAGGTTGTGGATTCAGCCCAACCCTGCATCTTTAGGGAGGAGCTGGAATATGAAATCTTGGAAACGAGCCTATATCCGGTGCTTAACCCTGACGGCGCAGTGGAAAGCGTGGCCGGTTTTTCTAGGGACATAACCGACCAGGTGGAATTCGAAAAGAAACTTCAGCAGGCGTATGAAGAGCTTGAACAAAGGGTCTGGAATCGAACACAAGAGTTGATAGAGACCAATAAAGGATTGAACGCAGAGATAGCCAATCGTTTAATCACTGAAAAGGCCCTGACACATAGCGAGCAAAGACTGGACTTGGCGCTCAAAGGAGCGGATTTGGGTTTATGGGATCACAATTTCGTGACAGGTGATTGTTACTATGACGAAGGTTGGGGAAAAATTCTCGGTTACTCTGTAAACGAGTTGGAGCGGATGGATCCTTTTTGGGAAGATCTAATTCATCCTGATGACCTTCCGGATGTCAGGAAGGCTTTTGATGATCACGTAAACACAAAGACCAATTTCTACGAATCCGAACATAGATTAAAGGCCAAATCAGGTGAATGGAAATGGATACTCAGTAGGGGCAAAATTGTAGAGTGGGATGCAAACGGTAACCCTGCGAGGTTCACAGGCACGCTTCTGGATCTTTCAGAGAGGAAACTTGCTGAGGAAAGGCTGAAAGTTTCATTACACGAAAAGGAAATATTGCTCGCGGAAATCCATCACAGGGTTAAAAATAACCTTCAAATAGTATCGAGTCTCCTATCCCTCCAATCAGGACACGTGCAGGACACCAATGTTCTCAACGCTATACATGACAGCCAAAGCCGAGTCCGGTCAATGGCTCTTATCCATGATCAGCTTTATCAGTCCCATGACCTGACAAAGATCGATTTTTCAGTTTATGTCAAGAACCTTACCCAGTCATTACTGCTCACTTACGGACAGATGACTTCTTATGTGAATTTGAGCATAAAAGCCGAAAATATATATTTTGCCAGTGAGACCGCTATACCGTGCGGCCTTATCATTACGGAGCTGGTCACTAATTCCCTGAAACACGCTTTCAATGCGGGACGAACAGGGGAAATAAAAGTGGAATTCAGCTCTACCGGGCCTGACGGTTATATAATGGTTGTTTCAGATACAGGAAAGGGACTTCCAGAGGATTTGGATATAAGAAAGAGTAAATCATTAGGGTTAAGGCTCGTAAGAGAGCTTGCGGAAGTCCAGCTCATGGGACGTTTGGAGGTGAGTTCCAAACAAGGAACTGAGTTTAGAATTTCTTTCAAGTCAAAGAAAAGATGAGAGGATTTAAATTACCATGACCTCCCCGGCAATTATGATAGTGGAGAATGAGGTTATTCTGGCGATAGAGCTGGAACAGAAGCTCTATGAAATGGGTTATGAGGTGGTCGGTAAAGTGGTCACAGGTAAGGAAGCCGTAGAAATGGCGGCAGAGCTAAAACCTGACATGATAATCATGGATATCAGACTCGAGGACGAGCTTGACGGTATACAGGCCGCTGAAGAAATCAGAAAGAAAAAACCGATTCCAATTATATATCTCACTGCTTACGCGGATGAAAAGACTTTGCAGCGAGCCAAGTTTACTGAACCATATGGATATTTGGTAAAACCCTATTCTGAGATAGAGTTGCGAACCACAATAGAGATGGCCCTGCATAAGGCCCAAATGGAGAGTAAGCTAAGAGAAAGTGAGGAAAGGTTTAGAATAATCTTCGATAGCGCAGAGGACTGGATATTCATAAAGGACTATTCATTACGATACACCCATGTGAATTCATCAATGTTGAAATTACTCGGGAAAAAAAGCACGGAAATAATTGGTAAGACCGATGAAGAGATTATGGGTTTTAATGGCGCAAAAGTATCCAAAGAAGTGGAAGACAGGGTCTTACGGGGCCAAACCGTTGAGATGGAGCACACCACTAATTTCGGTGGCGCTGTGATGACCTGGGACCTGATTCGCGTCCCGTTAAGGGATAGCCAAGGCAGGATAAACGGCCTCTGTGGTATAGGTAGAAACGTCACAGAGAGAAAAAAGATTGAGACCATTGAGAATACAGGAGCAGAGGCGGTCAATCCACTGGAATATCCATCCAGGGCGATAAAAGAAACTATACAATATATCAATATGGCGGCGAAAACAGACTCCATATGTCTATTTCTCGGTGAAAGCGGTTCCGGAAAAGATCATCTTGCCAGGTACCTCCATGACACCTCCCAGAGAAAAAGCGGTCCTTTTTTCAATATAAACTGTGCAGCCCTGATCTCGGATCTTGCTGAGTCGGAACTATTCGGTCATGAGCCCGGCGCCTTTACAGGGGCTTCCTCCAGAAAAAGGGGGCTTTTGGAACTTGCCGAAGGAGGGGCGCTGCTTTTAAATGAAATCGGAGAACTCGCCCTTCCTCTCCAGGCCAAATTATTATCTTTTTTGGATACCAATGAGTTCACAAGAGTTGGAGGCGAAAGAAAAGTTACCGTTAATGCGCGACTTATGGCGGCTACTAATAAGGATTTGGAAGCTGAAGTGAAAAAGGGCCTGTTCAGGCCTGATCTTTTTTACCGACTCAGCGTAATGATAATCAAAGTCCCGCCCCTGAGGGAGAGACTTGAAGACATGCCGTTACTGGTCTCGGATCTGTTAAAATCATTAGCAAAGAAGATGGGATTAAAGAATCGTCCTGTCCTTGAGAATAGGGCGATGTCTAAGCTCATGTCTTATGATTGGCCGGGAAACGTAAGAGAGCTAAGGAATGTTCTTGAAAGGGCTCTAATACGGGGATCAGAGCAGATTATCAAAGCGTCTGAAATAGTTATTGAAAATCAGACATCCAACCAGGATGGTGACGCGGATACCTTGAGCATTACCCTATGTCATAAGCCTGGTGACTCCATGAACGATATGATAATGGACGCAAAAAGGCATATCGTTTCCCAGGCTCTCAAAAAGAAGGGCAGTGTCAAAGACGCCGCCCAGTATCTGGGTATTACCAGGGACGCCCTGAACTATCTTGTCAGGTCCCTTGACATCAAGAAATAATAAGGATTTCTCCCCAAAGTGTCCGATGCCTCAGACTTTTTTTAGGGAAGCCAACACAGGATACCCTGAACTCTCTTTCAATTCCTCTGGGTTGTCAAATGTATGATCCAGGAAATTCATAGTCAGCGCCACCCCTAGTCCCAGGGGAAAGGCAACGAGCAATGAAGCGATGACAAATAGCTTTGTCTTAGGAAATATGGGGCCTGTGGGCAAAAACGGCCTGCTGAGTATGTTCACATTGACAAGTTTGTTTCCTTGCATGAGGTTTTCCAACCTGGCCTCCTCTTCCTTTGAAACATACTTAAGATATCTCTCCTTTGCTATTGTGGCTTCCAATTGGAGTCTTTTAGCTTCTTCGGACTTTTCTTCAAGTGTCAGCAATTGGGTCTTAACGTTTTTCAGGCTCTCTTCAAGGCTCGCCTGTTTAGCTTGAAGCACATCCACTTCCCCTTGCAGCGCGGATTGAAATCTGGTTATCAATTGGTTTACCGCGTCATCCGCGGCCTTGTAATCTCTGCTTTGCCTTGAATACCTTTTCTCAGCCTGTTCTCTGCTCTGCTGGGCCTGAAGCAATTGGGTTGCGATAACATTTATTACTGTGTTTTCATTGCCTCTTTTTACAGACGTCGCCAATTGCCCTGTTGGTATTACATTACGCCCCAAGGACTCCAGCATATTTTTATACTGCTCAAGGTTCGCGTTCACATCTATGAGGGAATCCTCAAGATTTCCGATCAGCGTTATCATCTCGGCCTTTTGTTTTTCAGGCTCTGATATACCCCATTTTTTCTTAAATGTTATCAGCTCCTTTTCAGCTTTTCGATATTTCTCATTGTATTGCTCACCCTGGCCGGAAAAAAAACCTTCAGCCCCTGGATTGGAGTAAACCTGAAGGTGATATGGAATGTACATGTCCAATAGCTCGCTGAGTATGCGCTTTGCCTTTTGGGGGTTGTTATATTTGAATGAAATATCCAGGACCTTTGATTTTGCCACTGATGTTATTTCAGTAGAATTAATGAGTCTTTCCGCAATATCCCGAATTCTCATTTCTTGTGAAAGCTCGGGCTCTTTTTTCCGGTCGCCTAACAACCTGAAATTATCCTCATTCAAATTGGGATTTCCGAACCCAAAGAAATCCAAACCGAGTTTTTCCACTGTTTTTTTCCAAAGGTCCATGCTCATAAGTATCTCCATCTCACTGTTGAGATCCGTCTCATCCACATTGAGATTAATATAAGCCGAAGACCCGGATTCCTTGTCTCCCACCAACAGCCCTGTATTTTCCTTTTTGGCTGTGACTATCACCTTTGCTGAAGTTTGATATATTGGATCAGTGACCTTGCAGAAGGCATAAACAGCAAGAGGTATCAGAAGCGAAAATATCAAAAGAATATGTATTCGTTTAAAAACCACACTGAGAAAGTCTCTCAACGATACGTTAGCCTTTTCCATTTTTTATCTCCAGGACCCAATACAGCGCAAATCCAAGATTCTCACCATGAGGATAATGCCTTTAACTAATTGAGGCTAGCCATTTTCTTGAATTTGCGCGATTTTTTTAGCCTCAAGTCTTTTTTCATGGTAAACCAGTTAGCTCGTCTTACCTACTAAATGGCAGAACTGGGTGTATATAGCCGGTAAATGATAAATCGAGGTCATCCTGTGGGCAAGGGATCCAATGATTGCAGCAAGCAATCCCACGGCAATGAATGAGATCAACTGATCCGAGGCCCTGCCTATCAATCTCCAGAGTTTTACACATACTGTCAGGAGCAGGGTATAATACAGCGCAAATCCAATGACTCCGGTCTCGGCCAAACGTAGCATGTATTCATTATGCACTATGGCTTCCCAGGTTCCCCTTAATTTCATCGGCAGGTTTTTCTCAATGTGGAACAGATAATTTGAGGGACCTACTCCTGTGGCCCAATTTTTCTTGATAATATTTGAAGCTGTAATCATGAGCGGTATTCTTGCTTCACCCCAGCTTCCCTTTTCAAACCGATAGATAATATATGGGCTTATCAATACAAGAAGCGCAAGGGCCACTGTTACGGCCTTAATTGTTGAACCATAGCCTATCCAGCCCCTTCTCAAACCCAATACAAATACCACAAATAATGATATCATTAGTGACATTCCAGCGATTCTTACCTTAGTGACCAGGATTCCAGCAATGCAAACCATCAAGCTTAAACCTATGAGCGCCTTACGACTTACTCTCTTCTCATAGAAATACAAACCGAGCATTAACGGAACCACTGTTACTATCAATATTGCGGTTCCATCCGGTGACCCCAGCCATCCGATTGATCTGAAACCCTCTGGCGCAAGGTACCTTGGATCGCTGCCCGCAACGGTAAAATATGATCGAGCGGCAAATTGAAATAATGCGAAAAATGAGTGAAATAGGGTTATAAAGATAAGCCCGCACATCATATGAACCAGGGTCTTCTTTGTGAGCGGAAAATTTATTATGAATATGAAAAGAATGAAGCCCTTGAAAAGAAAGATCACCTCATAGATAGCGTAATTCGGGTGTTTTGCCCAAATGAGAGCCACCACAAGAAGCCACAAGATCCAGGCCAGCCAAATCCTGGAGATACCCCAATCAAACCTGAGGTGTTCTTTGGTTTTATTCAAGGATTTGGCCACCAGCCACGCCGAGCCGAGAGCCACTAGGATAAAATCAGCCAGATCAACCCCTATACCTTCGGCAAACGCTCCGGTTTGAACGTCCAGCAAAGGATCGTAAATTATATGAAAATCCATACCTGAGCTTAATGAGGCAACCAATACAAAGATCAGAAAAGAAATCGTGTCTTTTATGAAAACGGCAAAAACAAACGCGAACACCAAGGTGGCGTGGAAGGCCAGGACCATCTTCCAGCCCATGGTCATTACCTGCATATAAATAAACGCGAACAAAATCGCGCACGCGCAGCACACAACAACGGTGAGCGATGTTTTTATGGATTGGGAAATTGTTGCCATCAATAGGCGCCTTTGCCCTTTAGGACCACAACAAATGTTTTCAGCAATATTTTGATATCCAATAACAGACTGTAATTTCGCACATAATATAGGTCGTACTGTGTATTCAAATGCAGGGGTAAATCACTTCGACCACTCACCTGCCACCATCCTGTCACCCCAGGTGGCACGGCCAGGCGCTGCCATTGCCAATGTTCATAATTCTCAGTTATAAAAGGTTGCTCAGGTCTTGGCCCCACAAGGGACATCTCCCCCTTGAGCACATTGAATAACTGGGGCAGCTCATCAAGGGATGTTTTTCTCAAAAACCTTCCTACCCTGGTAACACGGGGATCATCCTCTGTCTTGTAAACATCCAATTCCCGACCGTACTCGTCCTTTTGTTTTTTCTGCTGAACCAGCTTGTCCGCGCCAACTTTCATGGTCCGAAACTTGAGCATAGTGAACTTTCGTCCATTCTCCCCCACCCTTTCGGGCTTGTACAGGGCCGGGCCTTCTGAATCCAGCTTTACCGCCAGCCATATTGCCAACAACACAGGCCATAATATCAATATGCAGACTATGCTCACCACAAGATCCATCGCTCTCTTCAACATCCTTCTAGCGCCTTGTATCATGGGCTCCCGTATTCCCACTATCATCAATTCGCCAAAGTTTTCCACTTCCGCGTGCAGCATGGCGAGATTAAGCATATCCGGGACCAGGTAGACCCTAACCGGGAAGGCGTCCAGGCTTACTACCAATTCCTCGATCTCTTTGGCCCGCACATCCGGCAAAGCCACAACAACTATCTCCACTTCCAGGCTCTGGACCAGTCTTGGAACATCCTTTATCTTGCCTAGGAAAGAAGAGGGCAAAAGCCCGTATTCACTTGGATCATTGTCCACAAATCCAACTATCTCATAGATTGAACGGTGATGCTCCAGCATGGTCAGCGCTATTCTAATGCCACTATCAGTCGCGCCGATTATCAACACTTTTGAAGGCTTGCCACTATTTCTGAATCGCCTTAAGAATAATACCAAAATCAATCGTTCAATTAACAAAACCATATAGCTAAATATACAGAAGTATAAGATGAGCATTCTGGATACGTGCCTGTACGTGAAAAATACCAGACCTGAAAATATCATTATACCCAGAAGATAAGCCACTGTGAGAGCCACCCATTGAGCGGAAAACGATGGGATCTTCTTGAGTTCATAAACCCCTGTTATTGAAAAATGAGTCAACCAAAGTATTACAGTGAGAAAATAGAGCGGAAGATCAATTACCACATGCTCGGCCAGCACAGGCCTGCCAGGAAGAAGAGGCCTCAATTCAGCCATTATATAGAGTGAGGCAACTATCAAGATTGCATCGCCAAACATTAAGATGGTCTTGTATAATGAGTATTTTTTGAACATGTAAATCAGGCCGAATCTTTTAGTAAATTATAGTTGGATTAATTACAATAAAATCAATATATCCCGGCTTTCTGTGTTCAACAAGCGCCAAGGCGTATTGGAACATGAACAATAGTAAATGGCAAAAATATCATATTGAATAAAATATTCATTCATTGAACGGGATTTTTCAACATTCTTTTCATATATTTTTCACAATCCGTCCGCTTCAGATAGGCTAATGGAACTATATAGCTAATTAATCAATATGTTAATACAGTTGTAAGAATCCGGATTATTTCTCCCTGCGCCATAGTATGGAGATCTGATGTGGTTGCGGAAAGGTCGCCTTGATAGTAATAATACAATAGGCGTTAATTGGCTCTTCCCCTGGAAATTTAACGATTTCAGTTTGAATCATCTCGATTGGGTTTTAATAGTAAATGAGTAGAACTATTAAGTCCAGTGGTAAGCGCTCACCGTGGGCGCCAAGAAAGGCCACTTGAAGCAAATGGATCATTTATTGACCTTTACACCAAAGGCGTGATAAATTTGTAAACCAGACTCACAAAGCGGATATTTGAAATCAGATCTCCTATATCCGCCCGAATGGTGGGCCCTATTAAACATACCATCTGAATTTTTAAACTCTTAACCCTGGCTAAGGATTCATAATCCTACCGCCAATGCTGTAGAACCGGCAAATTAGGTTGAATTTCTCGCATTAATAAAGGTTTTGATAATTAACAAGGCGACAGATGTGGTGATTCTTGAAATCAAAAAGGTAATTGTGTTTCATTTCAGCCCCTGACTGAGAATCAAAAAAACCACGGGGCGTTCCAAGAAATGAATCCCTGTTTGGTTCCTTAGAATCATATAGTTTGAAATTAACTGAATAAATGTGACGCGCATTTGGAGGAATGGGGAATCAAGATGCAACAAATCAGGGGTAAATTTCTTGAGAGCCTTTTGAATCTTGATCAAAGATCCGCTATGGATATTGCGCTTAAAGCTGTGGAATCCCAAGATGGCAATAAATTTATAGAAGGGATCCTTACTCCCTCCCTTAACACAATAGGAGAAGGTTGGAGTTCCGGAGAGTACGCCCTGTCCCAGGTGTATATGAGCGGGAGGATTTGTGAACAGATAATGGAGACGATTCTTCCCAAAGAGGCGAATATTCAAAAAAATTATCTCAGGGTCGCAATTACCACTCTCAATGATTTCCATGTTCTGGGCAAAAGAATAGTTTTTTCGATGCTCAGAGCGGCTGGTTTCCATGTTGAGGACTTTGGAAGAACCTCCTCCCAGGAGCTGGTGAATAAAGTCTTGGAGAGAAAGATCGATATATTGTTGATTTCAACATTAATGCTGAATTCCGCGTATGAGGTTAAAAATGTTGTAAACGGGCTTCGCATGTCACAAGCTCAAACAAAGGTAGTGGTTGGAGGCGCGGTGTTTAGGCTTGACCAAGATCTCTGGAAAGAAGTTGGCGCGGACCGTATGGGAAAAACGGCTTCGGACGCCATAAATATAGTGGCTGATTACAATAAAAGTGGGGTGTAACTTGAACTCACTTGAAAGAGTCACGACTGCCCTGGAATATAAAGAACCCGACAGAGTGCCGGTTTTCCATTCATTTACCTTGCATGGCGCTCGAGAATTAGGGATCCCTATAAAGGAGTATTTTTCCAAGCCGGAGCATGTGGTTCTCGGCCAGCTCAGGCTCATGGAAAAGTACCAAAATGATTGTGTTGTGGGCGTATTGTATACAGCTAGAGAAATGGAAGCCTGGGGCCAGGAGACTATCTTTTACGACAATGGACCCCCGAACGCGGGAACCCCTATAATTAGTCGCCCAGAGGACATACTCTCCCTTGATCCTCCCAGAGTGGCTGACAGCAAGGCCTTGATCCAGGCGCTGGAAGTGATTTCAGGTCTTTATAACAAGGTCGGCGCACAAACACCCATATTGGCAGCGGTAATATCTCCGTTTTCAACACCAATAATGCAAATGGGCTTTGGGGAATACTTAGACTTGCTCCATGAAAGACCTGAATTAGTGGACCGATTATTAAAGATAAACGAAGAGTTTTGCGTGGAATGGGCCAACGCCCAGCTAAAGGCGGGGGCAACCGCAATCGCGTATTATGACCCTATGCTGTCCCCAACCTTAACGACCACGAAATTATTAAAAAATTGGGGACTGCCCACCGCGCGGCGGGTTTTCTCCAGGATCGACGGCTCAGTGGGCGCACACACGGCTTCAGGCCGCATTTTACCCATAATAAAAGAATTGATGGACGCTGGTTCCGCGATGTTCGGGATAAGCGCTGAGGAAGACCTGGCCGAGGCAAAAAGTGTCTGCCAAAAAAGAGCGGCAATAATGGGTAATCTGAACGCGATAGAGATGGCGCGCTGGACGGAAACGGAGGCCGCGGAAAAGGTCAAGAAGGCTATTGCCAAAGGTGGACCCGGAGGAGGTTTCATACTCACGGACAATCATGGGGAAATCCCCTGGCAGGTCCCTGAAAACATCATCATGGCAATAGTAGAGGCCGTTCGTAAATGGGGCGAGTATCCATTAACTTGGACTGAGGAATATGCCTCCTAAATTCCATTTGGTAGTATGTGAAATTTTTTTCCAGGAGCTCAATAAAGCGGTTAAATCTTTGGAGGCGCCTGATGTGGAGGTATGGTCAAGATCCGCAAATTGCGATTGTGGTTTTTCAGAGCCAGGCCCATTGGAAAAAATATATACAGACGCCTCTAATGACGCCCATTTCATAATAATCGGCGCCCATTGCGTTAAAAAACTTCAAAATGATTTAAGCTCACCATTCGTTAGTGTCAAGAGATTCGATCAATGCTTCCACCTTGTGACCGGACCTCAGATGGTTGATTATTATCAGTCTCATGGATCATATCTTGTAACTCCAGGCTGGCTAAACAATTGGCGAGAAAATTTTGAGAGATGGGGATTTAGTGATGAACTGATTGTTCATTTCTTTGGTGAATCAGCCAAGGACGTCCTCCTGTTGGACACTGGAATAATCGAGGGGATTGAGCATAACCTCAATGAGTTGTCTGAGAAGGTGGGGCTTCCATCCTCCAGCGTACCTGTGGGCCTGGATTACTGTAAGTTAATCATTAAAGGCATAATTTCGGACCACAGGAACAGCAGGGAAATAGAACGGCTTACCTCCCAAGCCAATCAAGCTCTCAGGGAAAAAGCCGATCATGGGATGGCCATGGACCTACTTTCAGACATGGCTCAAATAACCATAGAATCAGATGTGATACAAAAGGTCATAGAACTTTTTACTATGCTCTTTGCTCCTATCGCCATCACGTACTGGCCTATTAGAGAAGGTCGCATTGAAAGGCCGGTTAGCTGGGGAAGAGATAACGCCAAAAAAGACCCCCCTGAAGAGTTGATCGACAAATGTGTCGGACAAAAGGGCTTTTTAGATAACCAAGGAGGTTTCAGCGTCAAGATCGCACATCTGGGAGAAACCGTTGCTTTTGTAAGGCTTGAATCAATTGGATTCCCTGATTACATTGAACATTACTTGAATCTTGCAGTGAGCGTGTCGGAAGTTTTGGGCCTCTCAATTGATAACGCCAGGAAATATGAAGAAATTAGCCGAGTTCAAGAGGAATTGCAGCGGAACGAGGAACGTTACAGAGAAATATTCCATAAACACCCGGCGCCTAAACTACTACTGGACCCGTACAGCGGCGCCATTGTAGACGCTAACCTTGCAGCGGCCTTTTTTTACGGTTATGAGCTCAATAAATTGAAAGGCATGAACCTGTCCGACCTGGACTCAATCCACGCGGGTAGACTACTGAATCAGATCCGTGAGGCCCAACCGACGACAAGTGGATCATTCTCGTATAGACACAAATTGAAATCAGGTGAAGTACGGGATGTGGAGGCATGGTCAGGGCCTGTTAGAGTGCAGGACAAGGAACTTATTTATTCCATAATCCAGGACGTGACTGAAAGACTAAGGATAGAATCAGCCCTAAAGGAAAGCGAACAGGCCTTCAGGCTCGCATTTGAAGGCGCGAAGGACGCTATAATCTGGATGGACGCTGCATCCGGGCAGGTCATTAAATGTAATCAAGCCGCGGAAGATCTATTCAATCGCAATAGGGCTCTAATACTCAGCCAAAAGCTATCTCAACTCATGGACATTGAGGATCAACTGGTCACTGGATTAAATCCTGAGGAATCTACAGGATTCAGGCGATTCAAGAATGAATTTACTCAAATTATTCC
>CAZFJT010000023.1:0-13539 GCA_964519135.1 uncultured Syntrophales bacterium
TGAAAATAAAAGGACTGTTATAAGTTTTGAGAAAAATGAATACACAAGGCCCAGCGCGTAACACACTGATTTAATCAAACCGAAGTAATCGGACTTTGCCTCTCGGATGCTTTGACTATTGATTACCATGTCCGGAGCGTCCTTTACTTGGAACATCTGTATGCGCCCACTATTGCTTTTAAAGAATATCTCTTTCCGGGTTAATATAATAACCTGGTTAAACTCTGACAGATAATCCATCGCGTCCTTTTCATGTCCTTGCCTTGTATCAATTATAATAGCTGACGCGCCTTTTTTATCTGTGTTGATCTTCACAGGCTGCTCCCCGTCAACGGTTGCTATGCCGTTTTCAACAACTATTTCCGGTAAGATCGCGTCATAGTTCCGGGCCAGTTCGTCCCAGGTCCTAGATAGGGGCGGAGTGAGGTAACCAGCCATGATCCACGCGTTTAAAAAACAAACTACTATAAAAACCAGTAAAGGAACCAGGAAATGGGCTTGGCTTAAAGCCCTGACCATATCGTCCTTTCCAGGCTCAATTCTTCTGGGTCCGGCTGTATTGGGTTCGTTTAATTTATTATCATCCATTGGGCCCTTCTTTCACAATCTCCACTTCACCAGATGTAATGCGCTTGAGAACGCCGTTATCCGATAGAATTATCAACGCGCCGGTTTGATCGATTTTCAATGCCTTGCCCTGTATCTTCCCTCTTGTGACAAATTTATCCTTATGGGCCCATCTGCTCATCCATAATTCAGGTATGAAATAAGGGCCTTTGTTGATTAATCTCTTATATAGAATCGAGAATCTATCCAAAAAATCGCCGGCTATTTCCTTAAGGTCAAAAGGTTTCCCTGATTCCATGAGCATGGAAGTCGCAGGCGCCCTAAGATCATTGGGTAGGTCTTTGGAGGAGCTATTAACATTCACGCCCACCCCAACTATCACATAGTCTAATCCACCAGGGCCAAGACTGGCTTCAGATAGGATCCCCGCAATTTTTTTACCCGCCACCAGGGTGTCATTGGGCCATTTAACCAGCGCCGGAGCATGGCAATGGTTCTCTATTGTCAAGGCCACGGCCACAGAGGACATCAAACCTATCAAGCCGGCATACTCCACGTTCATACGCGGCCTCAGGAGCGCTGACAGCGCGAGGTTCTTTCCTGGCGGCGAAACCCATACCCTCTCACCACTTCCCTTGCCCTGGGATTGAATAAGGGCCATTACCGCCAGACCTTCTTCCTCGCCATCGCGGGCCTTATGTTTCAGCCAGCTCTGGGTGGAGTCCACTTTGTCCAATACTGTTAATCTAGTGCTGAAATCTCTATCCGTGGCGCCCCTCCGATTCTGTTATAAAGGATTTAAGCGATTTTCAGTCTGCGCATCTTATCCAGGGCTTCAGTGAGTCCCTCCATTTTTGATTTCAGCTCGGCCTTTTTGTTCTTCTGCTTTTCCACAGCCTCTGGTTTGGCCTTTTCTATAAAGCTTTCGTTATTGAGCTTGTTTTCAACTGTGGAGAGCTCCTTGCCGATCTTTGCCGTCTCTTTTTCAAGCCTGGCTATCTCCGCGTCAGGATCAACCACCCCCTCCAATGGAACAAAGACCTTATTAGCGCCAACCACGGCTGTGGCCGACATTTTCGGCGCAGGCGTCTCTGTTCCGGGATTGCGGATATCTATACTTTCCACCTTTCCAAGAGAAGTTATAAGCTTTCTGTTTAATTGAAACAATCCATAGGACTCCTCGTCCGAGGTTTCTATTATTATAGGCAATGATTTTGAAGGGGGCAGGTTCATTTCGGCCCTGATATTGCGAACAGATGATATCACGCCCATGAGTATTTCCATTTGAGCCTCAGCCTTCAGATCAACCCTGAAGCGATCAAAGGCCGGAAAAGGTCCATTCATTATGGTTTCCTCAGCCCCTGGTAACTTTGCAGCGATCTCTTCGGTGATAAAGGGAATGAATGGGTGCAGAAGGCGCATTATGGCATCCAAGGTGTGTTTAAGAACCATTGCGCTTCTTTTTGCCGCGTCGTCATCGTCTCCAGTAAGGGGCAGCTTTGCAGCTTCAATGAACCAGTCACAGAATTCATGCCATGTAAATTGGTATAGGGCCTGGGCCGCGTCATTGAATCTATAGGTCTGTAGAGCCTCATGGGTTTCCCTGGTCGCGCGGTTCAGCCTGGAAAGAATCCACTTTTCCACCAGAGTCATGGACTCAAGGTCATCTGAACCCAGATCTCCTTTTAATTCCTCAAGATAAGGTAGGGCGAATCGCGCGGAATTCCATATCTTGTTCATGAAATTCCTATATCCTTCTATTCTCTTTTCAGAGAGCTTTATATCCCGACCCTGCGCGGCCAATGCCGCCAATGTGAACCTAAAAGCGTCAGCCCCTGTTTTGTCCATTACCTCAAGGGGATCAATCACATTGCCAAGGGACTTACTCATCTTCTTTCCTTCTTCATCCCTTACCAACGCGTGTATATAAACATCCTTGAACGGAACATCTCCCATGAACTTGCAGCCCATCATCATCATGCGGGCCACCCAGAAAAACAGGATGTCAAAGCCTGTTACAAGGCAGGATGTGGGATAAAACGTCTTTAGAAGCTCAGTATCATCAGGCCATCCCATGGTGGAAAAGGGCCACAAAGCAGAAGAGAACCATGTGTCCAGAACATCGGTCTCCTGGCTCAGTGATTGGGAATTACATTTCGGGCACATTTCCGGCGCGTCACGGGCCACTATTATCTCAGAGCATTCTTCGCAGTTCCAAGCGGGTATCCTGTGTCCCCACCATATCTGCCTTGAAACGCACCAGTCCCTGATATTGGTCATCCACTCATAATAGGTTTTGGCCCACTGGTCAGGGACAATTCTGGTCTTGTCATTTTCAACGGCTTCAAGGGCCACTTTTGCCAGTGGTCCCACCTTTACGAACCATTGCTTTGAGATCAAAGGCTCCACAACGTCCTTGCACCTGTAGCATTTGCCCAAGCCAACCGTATAATCCTCCACCTTTACTAGGTAGCCCTCTTTTTTGAGCTCCTTGACTATGGCCTTTCTGCACTTGTACCTGTTCATGCCTTTAAAATGGACGCCGTTTTCATTTATGCGGCCGTGGTAGTCCATTATTGTGACCCGTTCCAAGTCATGGCGCTGTGACATCTCAAAGTCGGTAAGGTCGTGGGATGGCGTAACCTTCAAGGCGCCTGTGCCGAACTCCATGTCCACAGCGGAATCGCCGATTATGATCATCTTCCGGCCCACCAATGGCAGGATCGCCCTTTTGCCTATAAGGTGATTGAACCTGTTATCCTCAGGGTTAACAGCCACGGCTGTGTCTCCAAGCATGGTCTCAGGTCTGGTGGTGGCCACAACCAGTGATTCTTTAGAATCCTCCACAGGGTATCTGATCATCCAGAGTGATCCCTGGGACTGCTCATGTTCAACTTCAAGGTCGGATAGGGCGGTGTGGCATCTGGGGCACCAATTGACAATGTAGTCACCCTTATAAATCAACCCCTCTTCATAGAGCCTGACAAAGACCTCCTTAACAGCTTTGGAGAGCCCATCATCCAGAGTAAATCTCTGCCTGTCCCAATCACATGAACAGCCGAGACGCTTTAATTGATTTATGATCACCCCTCCGGAATGGGCCTTCCAGGTCCAGACCCTTTCCACGAACTTCTCCCTTCCAAGGTCCCTACGGGTGAGACCTTCTGAGGCCAACTGTCTTTCAACAACATTTTGCGTGGCTATGCCCGCGTGATCCATCCCAGGCATCCATAGGGTGTTATAGCCTGTCATTCGTTTGTATCTGATCAGGATATCCTGGAGGGTGTTGTTGAGCGCGTGCCCCATATGTAGGGATCCGGTCACATTAGGGGGAGGAATCACTATTGAGTATTCTTTGCCCGTTTTTTTATCGCGTGCGTGAAAAAGTTTCTTTTCAAGCCAGTAGTCCAACCATCTCTTTTCAATCTCCTGAGGTTCATATGCCTTGGGCATAGCCTTTGCGCCCATTAATCAACTCCTAAAGTAACACTCTAATAGGGATAATAGTTTAATCGTCAATAATAGCATTATCCGCCGGGTCAAACAATACGGGATTGGCCCATTTGCCGCCTGGTTTTTAAATATTGACAATTATTGCCTGCTTACGGCAATATGTTCAGGTTTGATTTCCAAAAAACATTCTTTGGAGTTACTCTGTCCATGACCTTTGAGAGCCATAATAATCAGATATTTCAAAAAAGGTTCGGTCATGGAGGACGATCCTTGCCAGCCTACAAAGAGAGCTTATCAAGTATGATTCAGGACCCGTTAAAGGGTCCGCTCTTTTCAGAGCAAGTTTGCGCCGGATTATTGCCGTGTCCGGAGGGAACCAGCGATCCTTGGAAAGGGTCTTGCGCCCCAGACGTGAATCATCTCGCGTTTATTGGGGCTCTGTGCCTGGTTTTCTTATTGATAACCGCCTTGTTTGCCATGGTCTCCCCAGTAAAGGCCCAGGCCTTTGATATGGGGCCATTCATGGGGCCCCGTCATGTTGGGATGTCTCCAATTACAAAGAAAACTCTCTTTGAAGCAAGGGTAGGAGCTCTGCTTGGGTACAGTGAACTCAGGATAAGGGAAGGTGATAATCCCCATGTGTTGGCTGGTAGGAGGAATGTGGACTTTCACTCCTGGATCTTTTCAGCCCAGGCTGAAAGGTTTATTACACAAAATCTGGCAGTAAGGGCTCAGGGATGGATCAATATACCACCTGCTCACAAATCGGATTTCTTTTTTGATGGAGGAGTTCAATGGAGAAGCACAACCCAATATTTGGCCTTTGACCTTGCCGGGGTCCTTCATTTCGGAAGGGGGATGACCCCGTATTCAGCCGGTCTCATTGGTGGATATAGATTCAACTATTTCGATATTTATTCTGAAAGGCCCACTGTGGATCAGGATGAGTACAAAGAGAGATCTCAGGTCCATATCCCCTACATAGGAGTCTATTACGCTCACAGCAATTTCCTGGGAGGAGTCGCAAGGTTCGATCTCCACGCGTCCCCATTGGCCATATCAACTGTTAAAGGCGCCAGCAACGCCTCCATAACCGAACAAGAACTAAGGACCTTGGATGGCCATTCCCTGACGGGTATATTCTTTGATAGTTTTCTCCAGTGGTCCATTCCAATATCAGAGAGCTTTCTTGCCGGAGCGTTCGCTAGGTACGAATTTCTGGAATTGCACTCAGGCGCCACGGTAAATAACCGTGTTGGTGGTCAGCTTGAAACCGAAACCCACTTCTCAATGGATTCACGTTTTCATAAGGTCATATTGGGACTTTCAGCCTCCTTTACCTTTTGAGCGCGTTTTCATCACTTTTTTTCCCATTTGTTCATAAAGCTAACGCTTATGGATATTTAACCGTAAAAATGTTATAATATTGAGAATAGCTGTACATCCGAATTTAAAGGGAGTGAATGTGATGAGGACATTTGGCGTTATAACCCCTGTAATAATGGCCTTGCTAATTATGACATCCGTTAATATCCACGCGGCTGGGTACTTTGATCCTAACAAGGAGGATTGCAAATGTGACACACTTGTTAAGCAGGGAATAAAGCCGGATGTTCTTAACAGGGTTCATCAGGCGTGGGTATTTTTGAATATTGGCCCAATATTGGATAGTGTAGCCACAGGTCTGAAGGGCGTGCTAAGCCAATTTGGATTAAAAAGCAGTAAGGCCTCACGTTATGAGACTGCCGGAGAAGTTGGAATGAGGTCTTCAAAAAAAAATAAAAAGGTTCGTAAGGTAAAAGCCCCCAGAAAGATCTGACTTCTGTTTTTGGTCATATTATGTCAGAGCAATCCGCGAATCTCGTACAGACTCTCCTTGTCTTTTATGCCCTTGAATTGCTTGGCCCCTATTTCCCTGATCTTGAATAAGCAGCTTTTTTTAAGGTCCTTATACGTGCTTGAGCCTACGAGTATTTGGTCCGGCGCGGCCGCTTCACAAATCCTGGAGGCTATATTCACAGCATGGCCCAAAACGGTATAATCCATTCTCTGATCTGACCCGAAATTACCGGCTATGGCCTTGCCGGTGTTTACGCCGTACCTTACCTGAAACTTAAGTTCCTCAGGGCGGTTTTTTTGCGCTTCACTGAGCAGATCCCTTATCTTTAAGGCCGCTCTAATAGCCCTTATTGATGAGTCCTCCTGTGGCAGGGGCGCGCCGAATATGCTCAATGCCCCATCGCCCATGTACTTATCCAATGTGCCTTGTTCCTCGAATACAACATCATTCACTGTTTTGAAAAAGAGATTCAGCAGTTCCTGTAGTTGGGATGGTGAGGTCTTTTCACATATCTCAGTAAAGTGCACTATATCGCAAAACATTACAGTCGCGGTTGTCTCTTTTACCTCCAGATCAGCCGCGCCCTCAAGTATCAGGTCTACAACAGGCGGTGAGTGGAAGCGTCCAAGGGCCTGTCTCATTACCGCGTTCTTTATGGCCTCCTGCCTGATTCTTTCAGTGAGCTTGCTCCTCTGTATGGCAAGAGCGGCCTGGTGTCCCATGGAGGTGAGCAGGTCCAGGTCTTCATTCTCGTAACCCCCCTCCTCGCCGACCTTATCCACATATATCATTCCCAGGGTTTGTTCGCCGCTGCAGATGGGCGCGGCCATAACAGAGCGTATGTCGTCAATAATCACACTGTCTATTTCATTGAACGAAGGATCGTGGGCTGCGTCATCGGTCAATATTGAGGCCTGGTCCTCAAGGGTTCTGCGCTGGATGGTGGAGCTGACAGGTCTAAGATTTTCGTCCCCGTGAGCGGATTTTTGCTTGGCCGGATATGGGTTTTTCGCCCCTTCCACCAGTAGAATCGTACATTGGGAGGGATTGAATATCTCGAATATTTCTTCCACCATATACTCCAGGATATCATCAAGATCTCTATCCGGTATTACCAGCTCTTCAATGATCCTGTACAGGGTGAGCAAGTTCCTATAGATACGTTCCCTGCGGATTCTAGTGGGCGCTTGCCTGAAATGACCGGTGGCCTCAGAGAGGTAACTGCTTATCATACCCAATGGCTCAATTGGTGAATCGGTCTCCCTGGTGGGGCCGGCAAATTCCTCTTCAGAGCTGATATTCTTATTTAGCCAATCATCCAAAAGCACTCCAGGAGGTAGTTCGAAGTTAAACAGAATCCTGAAGCCCCCGACCTGTATTACATCCCCGTTTCTCACTTCCTTTCTGTTGTTGATCCGCCTGCCATTTATCCACGTTCCATTACGGCTTTTTAGGTCTTTTACAATAAACCTTTTTCCTTCTTGCAGGATTATGCAGTGCCGCCTTGAGACCAAACCATCCACAAGTCTGAGTTCACAGTCCTCGTTTCTGCCGAGAACCGTGGTCTCGCTTTCAAATTGCTGATCACGCTTGCGACCATCGGGTTTTATTATGGTTAGATTGAACATACTCGATAATATATTTCCCCTAATCTTCCAATATGAGCTAGGTCATTTCGGCTGAATCCGGATTTATGAGTTCGCGAATCTTCACTATAAGTAAAAAAGTCCCTTTGTATGAATATTCTGCGAATAATTTCATAGAATCCGCGCAGGATGGGACAGAAGGAATGAAGGGTCCGAAAAATACTTATGTTGGCGGTTCAGGAATATTAGGGTTCCAAATTCAAGATATTGGGCCAAACTCAATTCTTAAGCCATATTAGCTTAATTCAGTCTAAGTAAGGCGAACACGCTTGTATTAAAGGCCGTCCATCACCCCAATGTGACGAATTCCATGAGCTTCATAAGATTCTGTTTAGACTCAGCGCTTATAGCCGTTATCTGAAAACCGCATAGGTGATATCCTAAAGGATTCTCCTTTTTGGTCCATCGGCATTGGGCCTGGAAATGCAGGGGCGGGGTCTTGAGGTAATCGGACGCTTGAACAACAATTCCCCTTACTTCCCCTACATTCACTTTTACACCGAAAAGCTGCACTCCTTCTTCATTTATATCTTGGACCAGCCCCAGGAACCTACGTGTCTTCGCGTCATACGCGGGAATCTTGAACAACATGTACTTGCGTTTAAATTTTCTTCGATTCTCAACTGAATTCATTCACAGACCCCCAGTCCAAAAAACAAAAGGAAATATATAGAGCTGTCTTGTGAGTCATATTGTCTCCGGAAGCCTAAATCGTTTCATGTGATTTGTTCCAACCAAATATCAGCCTGCAATAGGGATGCTCCACTCGATGGCTTCAGTCAAGCCTTTTTGCCGGATTTGGATTTTTTCTTTGCTTTTTGAGATTGCGCCTTCACGGTCTTCCTTATCTGGGTCCTGTCTAAAATCTGGCTAACAGAGCGATTGACCAAAAACCTGAATGAGCGAATGAGATTCTTAGTGTCTCCTCCAGAGTCTATTCTCTTGGTCAATGAATAGCCTGCTTTGATTATGGCCATGGACTGGGCTTCAACTAATTCGGAGAAACCCTTGAGGTCTGAGATTTCCAAGCTGCCCAGGATCTTGGGGTCATTGTCCGGCAAGCCTTCAGCTTTTCTGACTATGGACTTGTATTTTTCATATCTGCTCAGGATTTTGTGGAAAGCGAGCAATGGATCCTTTCCAGCTTGCGATAGGGCCTGATCAATATATTTGGTAACCTCCAAAAGAAAACGTACGGATTCGGGATGGGCCTTGGATTTTCTTTTGGCGACATAGTCAAGGACAACCCTCATGGAAAGAGCTGCGAAATCAACCGTAACATCATTGGAAAACGCGGTTCTCAACTTTTTGAGCTCTCTCCTCAAGGAGTCTATGGACCGATCAGATATTTCCCATTCAAGGGTTAAGATGGCCTCCTGAAGGGACCTCAACGCTCCTGTATCAAGGGTGGGCGCGGCTTTTTTGGTTTTGGTGGCTTTGGCTTGGGGTTTGGCGTCCGCATGGGGCTGGGTTTTGGTTTCAGTAGGCGCCTCTTCCTGATCCGTAAAGAGGCTGTGCATGTGCTTCTCTATTTCAAAGGCCAGCGCGTCGTCATATGAGGAAGTGTCTTGTTGATCCTGCTCTTGGGGGTCTGAGGCGCCGACTTCATTGGTAAAAACATCCGAGAAATCAATTGTATCTACACGATTTTCCGCAGGCGCCGGAGGTTCAGGGGCCGCCTTGGGGGTCTGAGGTGTTTTCTTTTTGGGCGTAGGAGCTGGTTCCGGTTCCGCCGGCTTAGGGGGGTGGGCCGCTTGTTCGGACACGACCTCGTCCACGTCCACTCTTGCTGTTTCAGGGACTTGACTTGAGTCAAACTCTTCCACAAACAATGTGTCCACAGCCGCGTCTATTGCCATATCCATTTCAGGGTCCCCAGAAGAAACCTGCGATTTGGGGCCCTCATAGTCCTCAAAAGATAAGGGCGCAGCCTCGGCCTCTGAGGCCGCCTGTTCTGGTTCTGGGGCTTCTTCGGCAAAAGAACTAGTGAAAAGAGAATCCATAGCGTCATCAAGGTTCGGGCCCTCTTCCACTATTTCAACTTCCGGCGATTCTTCTTCGTCCGGAGCGGCGGGCGCTTCGTCAACTTGGCTGTCCTCCAATTCCTCCACCGCTTCTTCAGGCTCTTCCACAAAGACGGTGTCAACAGCCTTATCGATCAATGCGTCCAGCTCGTCGATGCTTTCATCGAACTTAGCCATCTATTCTTCCGAAAAACCTATGATCTTAGTTTGTGATGTACGCTTTTAATGGTTATTTTGCTAATCTCTCTGAGAGTATCAAATACACCCCCCCCTTGCAGCGCGCTGGCAGGCACTGTTGGGGCCGGCGTTTTAAGCATGCTGTTAAGGTCCGTGTCCAAGGTTTCGCTACTTAACACAGGGATCACGCTTCCTTCCAAGTCCCTCTTATTGAACTGGAGAACCAGTGGCAGTTCATCAAGGTCCAAGTTATCGTCAGACAAGTTGTCCCTCAGGTTTTGAAGGCTCTCTTTGTTGGCCTCCTGTTGAACCTCCATAGAGTCCGCCACAAAAACAACTCCATCCACTCCCTTGAGAACCATCTTGCGGCTCTCATTATAAAGAACCTGGCCGGGAACAGTATAGAGCTGGACCCTTATGTTAAAGCCTCTGATCGCGCCCAATGATAATGGTAAAAAGTCAAAGAAGAGCGTTTTATCACCCCTGGTGTCTATGGAGATCATCTTTCCCATGAACTTAGCGTTCATTTTCTGATTAACATAGAGCAGGTTAGTTGTTTTACCGCATCTGCCGGGACCGTAATAAACAATTTTGACCTGAATTTCCTTCGCGCTTTTGTTTATGAACGCCATATTCAGCCCTCTTTTTTAGGGAGTTTTTCCACAAGGGTCTTGGCCACCTCTGAGAGTTTGAGTCTGAGTAACCCCAAGGACATGGCGTTATTGAATATGGTTACTACGATATACTCTTTTCCGACTCTTCTGAAATGAAAAGATTCGTTGTGGCCCTTGTAGAAAAGCAACACAAAGTCAGTTTCCCCAATGAGGTTGGCTATTTTTTCAGTCGCGGCAAAATTCGCCGCGGCCACTGCCGCAAGAGCCACAGCGTCAACACTTACCTTGTCCCCAACGCTGACTATCAATGTCCCTGCGTTATCTATAACCAACATTGAAGAAATACCCTCTGTGATCACATCCTTGGTAAGGTAATTCCTTATCTCGTCCAGCAACTCCACGCTTACAATTATGTCCGCGCTGCGGCCGGTCTTGATGTGTTCCAGTTTAGCCATTTCCCTCTCAAAATTTTGTCCGCTCATGTTTCCATCCAACCCAGACTCTGGACGAGGCCCAGCCATACCTTCCAACTTAGAGATTTCCTGAGCCCCATATTGTTCAAAATGTTCATTGGATATTTCACCATTTGTCCATGAGGTTATTTTGGCCTGATGGTCATCCAATCTTAATTTTAATTCTTTATTTCCTAAAAAATCAGCGGCGGCAGCCAGTATCACCACTGATTTGATGAGGCCTTGGGCAAGGGTCGAACAACTTTCCGGCGATCTTTTGAGCTCTTCCAGAAGATTGTTAAACGCTCCGATATATCCCCACAACAGGGCCGGAAGTTTACCGAGGACCTCTACTCGTTCAGCTCCATCAAAAATATCCGGACTAGCTGTTTCATTAGCCGTCATTTGTGGACATCCTCTAGAAAATAGTAGTTTAAATAGAAGCGCTTTTCTGAATTCAACCTTATTCGATAGATTCAGAATTCGGGAATAACATCATCCGGTTCAACCGAAATCTGGGACCCATTTTCACGGCGATTATTAAACACTCCTATATAGTTCATTGTATGTCTTCGAATTCATATTCCCAGTGAAAATAATCCAGCCGCCTGACAAAGATCAGCCGCAAGATTTTCTTACTATACTTTTATTCCATAAAGTTCACATTTAGGCGACCTTTTTTTGACTTATTTCAAATACCGACGTGTCGATGAGCTATGCGCGCCTATCACCACAAAGGGCGAATGTGGTATTACCCATAATTCTATTAACAGTTGAATCCCAGGTAATGCAATGACGTAAAACGCGAACTTCTGTTACCAAGCCTAGCCCATGACTAGATTCTAATGTTCCAAGGATATCACAATTGCCTGTTTCAGTGAAGGTAGCTTCCCAATAATTGTCCAGGTTTTTGCTTCCAAAATCGGATTTCCTCATCACAATAAGAATGTCTGTGACAGAGCGGCCAAAGGGTCTTCCAAGTCTTTATCAGTTACCTCCCTTTGATTCTGCTATTCTTCTGGCCTGGGTGGCGATTGCCTGCGGAACCGCCTTGCTCTTGGCTATCTTTCTCAAGTCAAGTTCCCTTATTTGATTCAGTAGCCTCATGGATATTGGGACAGGGGTCTTTGCATTGTTTACCAAATTCAATTTAACCGTATAAGAGCGCATAAACTCTTTTGTGCCCGCTATCTGTCTGAGAACATCATCACAGACTTGCCTGGAGTTTGATATGGATTCCACTTCGGATATGGTTATTTTTGGGGATTTTATGACCGCCACCGCTACCATTTTCTTGGAGTCCCGCACGAGAATGCTTCTGGCCTCTTTATTGCCAAGGGTGGCCAACTTGATCTTGTCAGCCACACCCATGTTGAGGATTTTAAAATAGAGACTCTCGTACTCTTCTTCTGATAGTTCCCATTCAGGCAGTTCCCCTGGGTTCTTTATCTTGGAAACTTCTTCTGTAAGTTCGGCAATCGCGTCAGTAACGAAGTCACTGACATTTTTATCTATGGTTTTCTCAAAATCACCATCAATTTTACTGACAATGAAACGCAGGCCGTTCCATGTCATAAGGGAAGCCATGCCCTGTGCGGGAGTCTCTTTACCATCTACTTTGCAGTGCAGAATCCGTGTCGCGTCTCTATAGATCTCGCCAGCGCCCTCTTCACATTTCACTGAAATTCTCATTGGTATGGGGGTTCCTTCTAGAGCATAGAGCAGTTCATACACATCCATGGCCTGCAGGCTTCCGGTCAAAAAGCTTGCCGCGGCCACCTTGGACGTGTCCACGGTTATGGGTCCCGCCTCCTTGAGGTTGATGATGTCCTCCACCTTTGTGTGCTCAATATTATGGACATGGAACAAAGATCTAAGGACATATCTAAATTTCATGCCAGGATCGGCAATGATCTTTTCCAGCGCCTCTCGACCTTGCAAATCACCCATTACCGCGCCTAAAATCTTGCCATGTTCCATGTAGACTTCGCCTTTGCCCTCATTGCCCTCCACTATTACAGTGGCTGTCCTGGATCCTTGCTCGGTTACTGTAAGCAGGTTTCTTATGCCGCAGAACATAAGGGGACCTTCAGCCTTTAACTCACCATTGCCCTCAAGAAGACCTTGTTCATGGATTTCAATCTTCTCTTTAAGTTCCGGGATCTCCTGAACAGCGTTATAGAGCTTTTGTGTGAAGGCTGGGCTTTTTTCCATGAGTTTGGTGTTATCAACCATGATTTTAAGAAGCTCATCACTCTTCCACCGATCCAACGCGTAAATGGCGGTATCTTCCTGTATGTTTTCACTTGAGCACGCCACGCCCACTATTGCGGGATCCTGAATGGTTTCCCTGACTAAAAAGTCCATTACAGCGGGATGGAGGTCTGACCCCATACCTTTTCTATAGGTGGGAATATCAAGCATGGCCAGAGTGTTCTTTGCGGTCTCCTTTATATCCGGCTCCTCATCATGTGACAGGTAGCTCAAAAGAACCAGTTTTTCCGTAGTGGATAACGGGGCTTTGCCTTTTGCAGCCTGCAATCTGATATCGTGGGGGGTGTTGGGATTCAGGTATTTATGGACGGTTTTTGATATCTTGACCTTTATGGCCTTGCGCACAAGCGGGTGCCCATCAGTTTCAAGCGCGTCCCTAGTGTTAGCGTCATCGCTGAATACTGCCCTGACCTTGTCAAGGATAGGCAGAGCGAATAAGTCTTTTCCGTCAAAAAGTTCATCTATCGCGGCCAATTCCTGGGCAATATCCTC
>CAZFJT010000024.1:0-13494 GCA_964519135.1 uncultured Syntrophales bacterium
TGTTTATTAGCAGGGAATGTGAAGGCCATACGGCCATATAACTCTTTAAGTTCAAATGCGAAAGTAAGGAGCTGGTTTTGCCAATTTCCGACGGCAAATGGCACAAGGTGATCGATTCATCGGACGAATCCTGGAAAGGGCCGGGCGCCACAATACCAGGAGAAGTCTCATCATTGAAATATACGCCACGGGATTTGAAAAATGGGAGTTTCGTGGTCTTTATCAAAGGGTCTGAAAATTTATGAGCGCTCAAAAATACATATGTATTCATGGACATTTTTATCAACCCCCAAGGGAAAATCCCTGGCTTGACGAAGTGGAGTTACAGGATTCAGCCAGGCCCTTCCATGATTGGAATGAGAGGATTACCGTTCAATGCTACGGGCCGAACGCGGCTTCTAGAATCCTGGACGGTGAGCAGCGCATAGTTAGTATAGTAAACAACTATTCCAAGATCAGCTTCAACTTTGGCCCCACTCTTCTGGCCTGGATGGAAAGGCATAAGCCCGGAGTGTACCAGTCCATTATAGAGGCTGACGAGAAAAGCGCAAAGAGATACTCAGGCCACGGTTCCGCAGTGGCTCAGGTCTTCAATCATATGATCATGCCCCTGGCCAATAGAAGGGACAAGTACACCCAAGCCAAATGGGGAATATTCGATTTTAGGCGCAGATTCGGAAGAGATCCTGAAGGCATGTGGCTTCCGGAAACCGCTGTGGACTCAGATACACTGGAGGTTCTGGCTGACCTTGGGATAAAATTCACAATATTGTCCCCACGCCAGGCAAAGGGTGTAAGAATTCCTTCAAGTGAATCTGAATGGTTGGATGTCACAGGTGAGAGGATAGATCCCACCCGCGCTTATGCTTGCAAGCTGCCATCAGGCGCGGAAATAGCCCTTTTTTTCTACGATGGTCCAATATCCCAGGATCTTGCTTTTGGGGACCTTTTGTCCAGGGGTGAAAACTTCAAGGACAGATTAATGGCCGCCTTCAGGGATGGCGATCGCTCGTGGCCCCAATTGGTGAATATAGCCACAGATGGAGAGACATATGGTCACCATCATCAGCAAGGGGAGATGGCTCTGTCCTATTGCCTGCATTTGATTGAAGAGTCCCAGGAGGTTCTGCTGACCAATTACGCGGAGTACCTTGAAAAACATCCACCTGAAGTGGAAGTGAAGATTCATGAAAATTCTTCGTGGAGCTGCGCGCACGGAGTGGAAAGGTGGCGTTCTGATTGCGGATGTAACACCGGAATGCGGCCATCCTGGAACCAGGCCTGGAGGAAACCTCTGCGGGATTCGTTAAACTGGCTCCGTGACGAGTTGGTGGAGATATACGAGGAGTCGGGAACAGAATATTTCCAAGATCCCTGGAAGGCCAGGGACGATTATATAGATCTGATTTTTGACCGGTCCCAGGAAAATATCGAGAAATTCCTTAATGAACAAAAAGCGCCCCAAATAGGCGCGATAGACACTGTAAAGGCTTTGAGACTTCTTGAAATGCAACGCCTGGCCCAACTAATGTTTACAAGCTGCGGTTGGTTTTTTGATGAGATCTCAGGAATAGAAAATGTGCAGGTTTTGCAATACGCGCTTAACGCAATACAATTTGCAGAGGAATTTACCGGCAGGTTCATAGAGGAAGATTTTGTCTCCCGTTTAAAGAAGGCGCCGAGCAATGTTTTTAAAGACGCGGGAGAAGTTTTCGAAAGATATGTCAAGCCCGCGAAGGTGGACATGCAGCGGGTAGGCGCTCATTATGCGATCTCTTCACTGTTTGAAAGACATCCGGACGAGCTGGACTTCACATGCTATAAAGCGGTGAGTGAGAGTTTCTCAAGGGCCGAGCTCGGCAGGTCCAGTATTGTTGTTGGGAAGGCCTCCATCCATTCCAGGCTGACCCTTCTTACCTCCACTATCAGTTTCGCGGCTTTACATCTGGGGGAACACAATGTGACATGCGGGGTAACCATTTATAAAGATGTGGAAACCCATCGCAGGATGCGCTCCGATATTTCAGAGCCTTTTGAGAGAGGGGACGTAACAGAGGCCATCAGGCAGATCGACAGGCACTTCGGTTCAAGTGTCTATTCCATTTATCATTTATTCAAGGATGAACAGCGCAAAATTGTAAACGAGATACTCACCCCTTCTTATCAGGCGGCTGAAACAATGTACAGGCAAGTCTACAATGACAACTATCTGGTCCTGAATTTCCTTGAGTGGTTGAATGTCCCCGCTCCAAGGGTAATCCTCAATGCTGTTGAGAGCACAGTCAACATAGATCTTGTGCGACTTTTCTCAGAGAATACCCTGGACTTGAAAAAGCTTAAAGCCCGTATATCAGAGGCAAAAAGGTGGTCTGTGGACCTTGATGACGAGACCCTGGGATTCTCCGCCACAATGTGGATAGAACGAGCAATGGAACAGCTCGCTGGTGAGCCTGAGAATCATCAATTGATGCAAGATATCAATGAGGCGCTTTCACAGATAATCTCCCTGAATTTGAACCTCAACCTGTCAAATTCACAAAATATTTATTTTCTGATTGGAAGGGATTGGTTGGAAAAGATGAAATCAGATTCAGCAAAGAACATCGCCTTTGCCGCTGATTGGCTGGAAGCCTTTAGCACCCTTGGCGGCTTATTGAGGGTAAAAATATCATGATCAGAATACCTTTGGCAACATACAGGATCCAGTTCAAGCCTGGTTTCGGGTTCGATAAGTGTAAACAGATCATTCATTATCTCAAGGAATTGGGCGTGTCAGACATTTACGCGTCGCCCATATTCAGGGCCAGAAAAGGAAGTGAACACGGCTATGACATATGTGACCACGATGAAATAAATCCTGAGCTGGGCGGAGAAGAAGATTTCATGGCGCTTACAGAGGAGCGCCGCGCTCTCAACATGGGTTGGATTCAGGACATAGTGCCTAATCATATGGCGTTTTCACCAGAGAACACAAAACTCGTAGACCTTTTGGAAAACGGTCCACACTCAAGGTACTACAATTTCTTCGACATAAACTGGGATCATCACGATTCCGCCATGAAAGGAAGAGTGCTTGCGCCTTTTTTGGGAGGCTTCTATGGGGAAACCCTGGAAAAGGGGGAGCTTACTCTGGATTACAATGAACAGGGTTTTGTTATTAATTACTATGAATTTCAATGGCCTATAAACATAGAATCTTACGCGACAATTCTCTCCCAAAAAATCAAATCCCTTTCACGCAGATTGGGCAGGGATGATCCGGACTTTGTTAAGCTCCTGGGCATACTCTATATCATACGCACTTTGGCCGCGGCTGAGGACAGGACTGAGCAATATGATCAGATCTCCTTTATTAAGCGCATGCTAAATGAGCTTCATGTGAACAACGAGGTTTTCAGGGAATATATCCAGGCCACACTGGACCTTTTTAACGGATATTCCAGCGTGGGAACAGGCGACAGGTTTGAACTGCTGGATTCTTTACTCGATGAGCAGTTTTACAGACTCTCGTACTGGAAAGTGGCCGCGGATGAGATCAACTATAGGCGTTTCTTCAGTATTAATGAGCTGATTTCCCTGAGAGTTGAACAACCGGAGGTTTGTGAACTAATCAACCGATTGGCGCTGGAAAAGGCTGAAGAAGAAATATTCACCGGCCTCAGGGTGGACCATGTGGACGGCCTGTTCGATCCGGCCAAATATTTGACTGACCTTAGAAACTCCGCGCCTGAATCTTACTTGCTGGTTGAGAAGATCCTGGAGCTTGAGGAGCATTTGCCTGATTTTTTGCCGATCCAGGGCACTACAGGTTATGATTTTCTCAATTACGCCAATCTATTGCAGTGCGCCCATGAAAACGCGGAAGCCTTTACAAGGATTTATAAAAGCGCCACAGGTGTGATCGAGGATTTTCAAGCCATAGTCCATGCAAAGAAGCGGCTGATAATAGAAGAGGAGATGGCCGGTGATGTATTCAATCTGGCCCACATCTTTAAAAGACTATCGGACAAGGACCGTCATGGAAAGGATATCACCCTGTATGGATTGCACAGGGCTTTGATGGAAGCCCTGGCCCTGTTTCCAGTATACAGGTCATATATTAATAAGGAATCCTTTACAGAGCAGGATCGATTTTACATAAAACAGGCCCTGGACACGGCAATACGCAAATACCCGGCTTTGTTGAACGAACTGTTGTTCATAAAAAGATTCCTTTTGCTGGAATTCCCTGATTATTTCCCTGAAGAGGAAAAGGGTGAGTGGATCGATCTGGCAATGCGATTCCAGCAGCTTACAGGGCCTCTTATGGCGAAGGGTTTTGAGGACACCACTCTCTATGTTTATAACAGACTGATTTCACTCAATGAAGTGGGAGGCGCCCCAAATAATTTCGGTCGCTCAAAGGAGCAATTCCACGAATACATAGCCACTCGCCATTCCAGATGGCCCTATTCAATGAACTCAACAGCCAGCCACGACACAAAAAGGGGAGAGGATGTTAGATGCAGGATCAACGTCCTTTCTGAGCTTCCTGATCAATGGCGGTCAAGGGTGGAGGAATGGACAAATATCAATGGCCGCCACAAGACATTCTTGGATGGTGGGGACGCTCCGGACATGAATGACGAGTATTTCTATTATCAAACACTTGTTGGAGCATTCCCCTTTAATGATGAAGAATATCCTGAGTTTATTGAAAGGATTAAGCAGTACGCGGTCAAGGCGGTTAGAGAGGCAAAGGTACATACAGCCTGGCTGAAACCGGACACGGAATATGAGGAGGCGTTTATCAATTTTATAGAAAAGACCCTCTCCAATGATCAAGCAAATGAATTTATAAAGGATTTTAGAGAATTCCAAGGGAAGATCGCTCATTACGGAATGATCAATTCTCTGGGCCAGGTTCTTCTTAAGATTGCCTGTCCCGGCGTTCCTGATATCTACCAGGGAAATGAGCTTTGGGATCTGAGTCTTGTGGACCCTGACAACAGGAGACCAGTGGACTTTGGGCTTCGGTCAAGTCTTCTGAAAAATTTAAAAACCAAGGCAAATGAGAATTTGGCCCAATTGACAAAGGATCTTTTGGATAGGGCCCCGGCGCCTGGATTAAAGCTCTTTACAATCAATAGGGCTCTGGAGGCTCGCGGGGATTATAGGGAGGTCTTTCAAAACGGTTCTTATATTCCCCTGGTCTCTGGGGGCGCAAAAAAAGACAATGTCTTGGCCTTTCTCAGAAATCATGGTTCACACTGGGCCTTGGCCATAATTCCCAGGTATCCGGCTTCCTTATGCGATCCATATCAGTGGCCGCTTGGAAATAACACCTGGCGGGACACTTCAGTTGAATTACCTGAAAATGTAACTATGGACCTGAAAGATGTTTTCACAGGCAATGAGCTTGGCACAGGCCAAAAAATACTTGTGGGAGATATTCTGGCTGAATTCCCTGTGGCCCTATTCGTGGGGGAAAGCAAAGAGTGAACCTGCTATGGACCACTACGCTTTATTTCTAATGAAACAACGAACCAGCTAAACAGCGTAAGCTCATGGTAAACGTTACTGTTATCAGTCCTCTGAGTCAATTACTTCCAGACTAAGATTGTCTGAGCATTCAGGGCATATGCTATGGCTGAATTCCGCTAAAGATCGTTCACCTATATAATTTTCGATCTGTCTCCAATAGCCTTTGTCGTCCCTTATTTTTTTGCACCAACTGCATATGGGTAATAGGCCGCTAAGGGTTTTCACCTTTTCTAACGCTTCTTTCAGCTCGTTATTGGCCTTTTTTAGTTCCGAATGCAGGCCCACTATGCGCTGTCCGCTAATGATTCTGACCCTCAATTCCTCAGGATCGTACGGTTTGGTTATGTAGTCGTCCGCGCCCGCGTCCAGGCCTTGGATAATGGCTTCTCTGCCGCCTTTTTGGGTAAGCATTATGATATATGTGTAATTATCATCCTCAGGCGGGGCTTCGCGTATCTTTATCACCAGGTCCAGCCCGTCCATAACCGGCATGATCCAGTCAAGTATAGCTATTTGGGGCGCGTCGGCAGACTTCAACACTTCCCATGCTTTTCCTCCATCATCGGCCTCAACCACTTCATGGCCCCACTGGGTAAGCGTCCTTGCAAGAATCGCCCTGTTAAATTCTTCATCTTCAGCCACAAGTATCTTCATGGACTATTTTCTCCAATTATCACTTGGTATTGACTTCAGCCTGTTCCCTGGTGATATTTTCGATTCTTGTTTCCAGGTTGTCCACTCCAACTTTGAAATTCTCCACAAGATTTAATATAGCTTCTTTATCGCGATATTCCAATTCAGTCTGGATTTCATGGGCTGTTTCTTTTAGATTCAGAGCCGCGAATGTGGAGCAAGCCCCTTTTAGGGTATGGGCGGTTCTTCCAGCTTCTTCAAAACGTTGGTTCTCAATATGATCCAATAGCTCATCAATTCTGGATCTGGTGGATTCGAAAAATATTGAGGCCATCTCACTCACGGCCCCTGTGTCCCCTCCAAGCCTTGTGAGCAAATCATGGTAGTCAAATTGTGTCTCCGGATCCATATTGTCGCTCTTATTCTCAACCAAACAGCTTAAATCCGCGGCGCCATTGCGAATGCCCATCTTCACGAGGAGCTTCAGCAATGACTCAGGATTGATAGGTTTTGTCAGGTGGGCGTCCATGCCCGCGTCCAGGCTTTTTTGGGCGTCCTTTGAAAGCGCATATGCAGTTTGCGCTATAATTGGTGTTCTCTTATCACTCCCCATTTCTGTCCGCCTGATTGCTTTGGTGGTCTCATAGCCATCCATTTCAGGCATTTGTACATCCATTAATATAAGATCAAATGATTGAGCATTGAAATTATCCAAAACCTCTCTTCCATTCCCAGCGATGGTTACCTTACATCCAAATTTCTCTAGGATGTCGTTTGTTACCGCTTGATTCAGGGGATTGTCTTCAGCCAACATGACCCTCAAGCCCCTAAGGCAGTCCGGTCTAATATTTGCCGTCTCCTGGTGTTTGTTTTCCTCGTCCTCGTATGCCCAGTCCACTACCCCGAGAAGAACCGTAAAATGGAACACACTGCCTTGGTCCAACTCACTTTCGACCCATATCTCCCCACCCATGGCCCTGACGATTTGTGTAGATATGGCAAGGCCCAGTCCAGCCCCACCGTATTTTCTGGTATTTGATGAATCCGCCTGGGAAAACCTTTCAAATATCATGCGCTTATTTTCCGGCGCAACTCCAGGGCCCGTGTCTTTCACTGCAAAATGGAGTAAAACCCCCTGGTCCACGTACTTCTCCAATTCCACAAATATCTTTACATAGCCTGATTCAGTGAATTTTATTGCGTTTCCCCCTAGATTGAGCAAAGTCTGTTTGAGGCGGTTTGGGTCGCCCTTTAGAAATTTCGGGGTGGAGGGGTGAATCTGAAATGACAGTTGAAGACCCTTTTCAATGGCCATAGGCGTTAATATGGTTTCAATGAATCCCAATGTGGCTTCAATATCGAACTCAATTGATTCCAGATTCAACCTGCCCGCTTCGATTCGTGAAAAATCCAGAATGTCATTGAGCAGGGCCAACAGAGTATCAGCCGCTGACTTGACCATCTTTGCCTGTTCACGCTGAGTTTGTGTGAGATTTGACTGGAGCATCAACTCTATCATGCCTATGGCCGCATTTAGGGGAGTCCTGATTTCATGGCTAATATTGGCCAGGAACTCACTTTTCGCTCTGGTGGCGGCTTCAGCGTCGTTCCTGGCTCTCTCCAATAAATCGAGGTTTTCCCGCAATTGCGCTGTTCTCTCTTCCACTTTTGTTTCAAGGGTCCTGGAATAATCGTGAAGGCTCTCCTGGTAACTCATCAATTGGCTTATTGTATCGCGCAATGAGATTCTCATTTTATCGAGATCCTGAAATAATCGGCCTATTTCATCATTGCCCTTGGCTGAGATTTTCTTGTCAAGGGATCCCCTGGCTATCTCAGAGGCCGACGCGCCAAGCTCTTGTAACGGGGTAAAAATCTCTTTTCTCAGAAGCCAGATTAACGATACAATCAGGGTAATGATAACAATTACCATGGAGTAAATATATTTAGTCGCTGAATTCCATAATTCCTTTTTGATTGGCCCCTGGGACAAACATAGTGATATCCTTCCAATCTGCCTGTGGAATATTGATATGGACCTCTGTTTTATAAATAACTGCGAAGGCGCCGTTCCATCAAAAATGGAACAATTGAAGCCTGGTCTGGACGCCCTTGCAACCACCTTGCCCCTTGAGGCGACCTCAATCCCCAATACAATCGATTCATGGGACATCATTCCTTCAATCAAATCCTGGGCCCTATGAAAATCCATTTCCCAGAGGGGTTTGCGAAGGGAGGCGCCCATGAGTTCAAGAATCCGATCGGATCTCGCCTCCAACTGCCTTTGGGCGTCCATGAATTGTAACCATAGCTGCCATGCGCTGAAAGTCATTACAATAATAGCTATGAGAGCGGCTGTTTTGAGAGTGATCCTAAAAATCAAACTATTTGATTTATTGGCCAATATCAGGGTTCCTCAGAGATCGGTTGAACATCATATTTTCCCCAAAGAAAATCCACATATCCTGTCTTTTCCAGTTCATCCAAAAGGTTGGAAATGGCCCCTGGGTCAGGGTCAAAGTCTTTCCTGATAAGCATTGTATGCTTGTATTCCTGAACCATATTTTTTGATATCAACAACCTGGGGATAAGCGAAGGATTATTCCTCAAAAAACGAGTTACAAACGATCTGGTCACAATTGCCAGATCAGCCTCACCATTCAGGACGGATCTTATATTTGATTTATGGGATGAAGTGACTTTCATTCCATACTTGTTCAGCAACACACTTGGCTCAGTGATGTAATCAACTACTGGATAATGGTAACCCAGGTATCCCAGTAGAAGCTTACCCTGTACATCATTGAAATAATCTTGATTCTTGCCTGGCGCCAGGTTGGTTACGTATACTTCATAATCTTTAAGAAACTCTTTGGTTGGCGCCACATTCTCTTTTTCCCATCCCCATTCCTTGCGTTCAAAGAATAACATATCGAACAGATTTTCATCGAAATCCTTGTATCTTGTGAGTGGAGTGGTGGGAACGAATTCGAATCTGTACTTGTCTTGATACGCGTTGAGTAATTCCAGCAGGTCCAGGGTGAGACCTGAGAATTCTCCGGAATGATGTTCCACATAGGGTGGAAAGTGGTACCCCCCAACTCTTACAATCTTGCCCTTGCTTTTAGGCGCTTTGGTAGGCTTTTTGGCCTGAAAGTTTTCCTTTTGCTTGTGATCCATGGATCCAGTGGGTTCTATGCCGTACTTCCCGAGTAAGATGGATATATAGCCCGGCTGTTCCAATGCCTGGATTAGTTTATTTATGGTTTCCGCTGAGGGTGAGATACCTTTTTTGACCAGGATGGTGTGATTGTAAACCTGCTCAATTCTGTCAGAGATCATGATCTTAGGTATAAGGGATGGGTTGTTCATAAGGAACTTGGATAAGTAAGATTTTGTAACCACCGCAAGGTCGGCCCTATTTGCAATGACGGATCGAATGTTCGCCTCATGGGAAACGGTAGTTCTCGCGTTGAACCTTTCCAATAGATAAGCTGGGTCCGAGTTGTATCCTGCAAATGGATAATGATATCCCAGGTAAACCAACAAAGACTTGTCTTGGAGAATGTCAAAGAAATGCTGATCTTGATTCCTGGACGCTGCGGCCACAAACACTTCATAGTCTTTTGCAAAGACCTTTGAGGCTTCCACTTCCATCCCTTCCCAGCCCCAATCCATGCTCTCAAAAAATATCATGTCATAGACACCGTTTTTGAAATCCTCATATCTTCTCATTGGAGAAGTGGGCACAAAAACAAACCGGTATTTACCTTGGAAAGCGTTCATCATCTCTATCATATCCAGTGTAAGTCCGGTGAATTCACCGTTGCTTTCCTGAACGTACGGCGGAAACGTATATCCGCCCACTTTCACAGTGGTCCTGTGTGTTTTATTATCATCAGCCGGCGCCGCGGATATGTTCAACAGTAATGATACAGCGGCTATTACGCATAAATATATGGACGCTTTCCAGTTGATACTATTTGAATTTCTCATTTCATACTTCCATGAGGTTCAGTTTATTTTTTTTGGTTCCTGGCCAAATCAAGTGGGTAAGCCAATACTGCGCCCTATTCAGCATTAATCGCAAGCTTTCAGCGAATCCATATCAAAAAAGATTCACGAGAATTCTGAACCAAATCTTCCTATGAAAACCAAATGGGCGCGAGTAGAAGACAAACAATAATAATGACCATAAAAAACACTATAGCGTAGTCTGATCCACCCATTCCATAATGATGGAGGATGTAAAACTTACCTTTAAAGCCGCGACATCTCATTGCTGCAAGAATCCTTTTGGACCTGTCAAAACTTCTGACCAGTATCATGCCAATAAAATAAGCGTATGTCCTGTAAGCGTGAATACTGAAGGTCGGTTTGAACCCCCTCACCCTGGCCGCATCCCTGAGGCGATTGAATTCTTCCACAATAACGTGAATATACCTGAAGCAAAAGAAAAATAAGTGTGTTAACTTTTCAGGGGCGTGCATATGGCTCAACCCGTGAACCAAAGTGAATATTGAAGATGTGCCCAGTAGCGCTATAATGACTAGTATGATTGCGTTGGATTTAAGGGTTATCAGTATACAGTAGCGTACGCCTTCCCAATAAATGGTCAAAGGGCCTATTGAGTAAACAGCCTCCCCTGTATAGGTAAAAGGCAAGAAAAGCCA
The DNA here is from genome assembly GCA_964519135.1 of uncultured Syntrophales bacterium. GTDB lineage: Bacteria > Desulfobacterota > Desulfomonilia > Desulfomonilales > Desulfomonilaceae > CAZFJT01. The sequence goes on from CAZFJT010000024.1 coordinate 10,830, forward strand.
GAGAAAAAAGATGAATCCGTTTACTATGAGTAATCTACCGGCCAAAGCGGATATTGGTATGGACACGATAAATGTGAGTATGGTTGCTGCAATTAAAGCCAAGAGGCCTTGGAAAATAGAGTCGGCCAGGGCCACAACCAACGAAAATATCACTGTCAATGCGATTTTGACCCGTGGGTCAAGTCGGCTAGCAGCGCTGTCGGATAAATAAAACTCCCGGATAGCTCTCATCGCCCATTACCCGGCGCGATCTGAGATTAGATCAGAAAGTAATCTTTGTGTTTCAAGGGGCGTGTAAGTAAATCTAAATAGAGTTGAGCCTTTTGATTCGTGTGGCGCGGCTCCCAGTGACTTTGCAAATACCGGTTCGATCCCTTGGAGTTTTGGGTCGGTAATTTCCAGAATTACGTTCTCCCATTGGTCAAATTCCCTATAACTTGATACAATTGCGCTATCCCCTCCGAGATGCGTCAATAAACCCTTGATCTCTGTTGAGCTCACTACCTTGTCCTCGACTATTTTAATCACCAATTCAATTGGTTCAGTCAATGGGTATAGTTTGTTGGCGGCCTCTGGTTCGGTTTCGCCTTTAGCGATGGCCATCGGGCCCAGATCATATACGGTAATGGGTGTATCAAAACCTTTCATACGCTCAGTGAATTTCTCGGTATACTTAACGTAGTCTCTGACTTTTTCATAAGTTGACTCACTGATCAGTATTTGACCACCCACTGAATAAGATTCTATTCTGCCGGCCATGTTTATTTTTGATCCCACAGCGCCGTACTTGGTTCTCCTTTGGGAGCCTATATTTCCCACAACAACACTGCCCGTGGTAATTCCGATTCCCATTTGGAGCATTGGAAAGCCGTCCTCTACATTCAAAGAGTTTATGCTCTTCATAGCGGCCTGCATTTCCACAGCAGCGAGCACGGCTTGCCTCGCATGGTCCGGGGCGTCCACTGGAGCGCCGAATATAGCCAGGATCCCATCCCCTGTTATCTCGTCAACTATTCCCTGGTGGTCCATAATAATCTCTATCATTTGGCCCAGATAACGATTCAATAATTTTATTACGTCTTCTGGGGCCATATGAGCCGTTTGCGCTGTGAACCCTCTGAGATCCGAAATCATGATTGTTACTTCCCGGCTTTCCCCTCCAAGTTTCAATCTGTCCTCTGATTCAAGCAACCGTTCCACGACCTCTTCAGGCAAGTATCTACCAAAAGCGTTTCTTATATGATCGCGCTGTTTCAGGCCTTTGGTCATTGTGTTAAAAGCTTCAACCAATTCGCCCAGCTCATCCTCTGTGTGCGCGGGTAACGGTTCAGGATAGTTACCCTTACTCAAGGTTCCGGCCGCGTCGGATAACATGTTGAGAGGTCCGGCAAGTTTGTAGGCCATTCTCATCAATATAAACAAAAGGACTACTATTGATATAATCAATATTATCAGTGACGACAAAACATGCACATGCAATGACAAAGCAGCAGAGGACATAGGAATCATGGTCAGCGCGTAAGTGTCAATGAATCTGCTTTTCTGAAATCCCACAAACCAGTCGTCATCTTTTGACGACGCTACAGCGCTCCAAAAAGTCTTACCTGATCTCAACGCGTCCAATATCTTGGAGCTCATATCGTCACTAAAACTGGAGTGGTGTTTCCCCACAAGCATCCCATTAGAATGAACAATATAGCGCCCATGCTGATCAATAACCCCGGATTGAGCCTCTTTAAACCTCTGCGCCAAATCGATGTTTGTCGCCTTTTTTAAAATCGCTTCAGTTGGCGCATGACAGCCAATAACGCCTATAATAACGCCGTCTTTATTTTTTACCCTTAAGGCCAGGCAATTAACTAGACGCCCTGTGTATTCGGAGATAAAAGGAGTAGAAGTCACCAAACGTTCCGAGAGCATGGCCTCTTTAAACCATTTACCGTGTGAAGCCTTTCTAAGGGCGAGTTCTGCAACTTGATCATCAGCCACAACGTCTCCGTTGATTCTAACTAGGAATATTGTTTCAATTAATGATTCATTGGACAATTTTTTGAAAAAAATTCTAAGCTTGTCATCCTGAGGGTCGAATATTTGAATTTGGTCCCTGATAATTATTAAAGAGTCCCTTGCTCTTCCCAGGTCCACATCCATCTCATCCGCGGCCTGCTGAAGCCCTATCTCAGCAATGATTTCCAATTGTTTCCTAACAATATGGTGGGACACAAAAAAGGATAGCAGGGCCCCGATAACCATTATCAGGGCCGCGGGCAGCAATATGTAAACAAGGAATTTATTCCTGAGCTTTTTCATGTTTTTCCTCAAGAAGTATGCAGGAAACACGGTTGGATCATTTATTTACCTGTAATTTATAAGGTCAAAACTTGTCCATATTTTCGATCACAGCCGCTCCAAAACCCGAGCAGGACAATTCTTCAGCGCCCGGTAATTGTCTGGCCAAGTCATAGGTGACCTTTCCTGACTTAACGGTTTCAGCCATTGCGTCAACAATCAATTTCCCAGGGGCTTCCCAGCCCATGTGTTCAAGCATCATCACACCTGAGAGAATCAGTGAACCAGGATTAACCTTATCCATGCCTGTATATTTGGGCGCGCTGCCATGGGTGGCCTCAAAGATCTGGCTCGTATACACATCTGACGCTGCCGA
>CAZFJT010000025.1:0-6528 GCA_964519135.1 uncultured Syntrophales bacterium
GGTGATAATAGGTTCCAGATCGATATGCTCCCTCACAATATCGGAGGGGTACATTCCATATACCCCCAATCCCGGCCTGACCATATTGAAGTGACTCTCTGGGAATCTCACTATGGCCGCTGTATTTGCCGCGTGAATGTCCCGGAAAACAATCCCTTCTTTTTCAAGGTCTGTGAGTAGTTCTTTAAAGGCCTTTATCTGTTCTAACGTAAAATCGTCCGCTTGGGGAACATCTGCGCTGGAAAAATGGGTCATTATCCCCTGGGTCCTGAGATTCTTCATTGTCATGACTTCTTTAATAAACGGGATCGCGTCCGCGTGCCAAACTCCCGATCTGCCCATGCCTGTGTCCACCTTTATATGGACATTGATTTTCTTGTCCTTTGTGGCTGATTCGTTCAGGGCCTTGGCTATGTCAATGGATGGAACCCCCGCGCTGAGATCATAATGCAGCAGCTTACCGGCCTCGTCCTGAGCGTTGAGATTAAATACGAGGATTTCTGCGTGTATACCGTTTTCCCTAAGGTATATGGCTTCATCAGGGAACGCCACAGCCAGATGGTTAACCCCATTTTCCATTGCTATTCTGGAAGCCCGAACCGAGTCATGGCCATAACCAAAGCTCTTGACCACAGCCATGATCCGAACCCCTTGAGAGACCTTGGATTTTATTGCATGAATATTATGGGCTATTGAGTCAAGGTTCACATAGAGTCTTGTGGGTCCGATTGCCCCGGAAAAGTCACGAGCCACTTCATCCACAGTTGTCGGCCCCGCAGCTATGCAAAGGGCCACTGATCCTTTCTCGGCAATCCCCTGGAATTTTTTGATGGCTTGAATTCTCTCTTGGGTAACCAGAGTTTTTTGGGGATCATTCATCCCCATATTAACTAATTTGGAGATTGGTCCCTTATCCGTGCAAATTGCTATGAGGTAATCAACATTTGCCCCGTGTATCAGATCAGCCATACGCTCTATCTGATCATCCTGCGCATCCCATTTATCAGGACCTGTTTCCAATATTAGAATCTTCCGGCGTTTACCGGCCTCCTGGGTAAGCGCGGCCATCGCGGATTCCAAAGATCCTGGATCCCACCCACTGGAAAGGGCTATTAAAGTCAAACCCGTGACTGTGGTATAATATTCAAGGTTCATGTGTTTACATTCGATTGGTTGCGGTCATAGGATAGTCTCTGGCATTAGTCGAACCATGAGGCTTAATGACCGCCCCAGATCCGCCAGGCAATGGCTGCGCACACAAGGGATCTTTAACATGCGGCCTTGATTATGACAAGGATGAACGGAAATTATAAGCCTCAGGCTCAATATATAAGGTTAGCGAGTTTTCACGAGGAGACCGCAATGGAAGAAGAGCAGAATTACCACGATTCCGAAGAGGAGGAACCCTTTATTGTTCCGATAGATGGTGTTCTGGATCTACACACTTTCTCTCCAAAAGAGCTGCCGGGCCTGCTTGACGATTATTTCCACGAATGCCTGGAAAGGAAAATCATGGATGTGAGGATCATTCATGGCAAGGGCAAAGGGATACTCAGGGACAGGGTCGGATCCATACTAAAACGCCACGAACTGGTGAAGGGGTTTGAAACAGCCTCCATTGATGGGGGAGGGTGGGGCGCAACACTGGTGAGATTAAAGGAAAAAGGGGAATAGGTTTTCGAAAATATCTCAGGGCAATCCTATATTCTTGGAAAGATATAGGACGGAAAACGCTCAGACGGTAATGATGCGCCTATCCAGGTATTGCCAATGCGCCTCAGACAGGGCAAGTAAAACATAACCACTAGGGTTTATGGCTTCTTTCATGCCTAGCCCATAGCTTGATAATGGTTTTGGCCGTTGTTTCTTGTTTTACATCTGACGTTACTAATCAGAAATCTCCCATCACAACCTTTACTATGGTTTTCCTTACCATCTCAAACTTGTCAATGGGTAAGACGCCCTGCCTCCAGTGGATTAGACACTGATCCAATGTCATCAACATATTGGGACGGATGTAGCTATCGAGTGGCAAACTTCCTTCAAGTAGCTCGTCGGCTTTCAATCCTATACGAAATGGATCACTATTAGACGCTTGACTTGTAATAGAGCACGCCAGATAGTTGTTTTCTGCTAGAGTTGCTATTATTACTGCTGGTCTTCTTTTGGTCGTGCTATAATCCGTAAATATAAACTCCGCGATGACTACATCTCCGGGTTGAAATCTCGCCATGCTTCATCCTCTTGCGGGGAATTCATTTCTCCTCTGAGAGAATATGCTGATACGACGGCGCTTTCCAATGCGCCTAAACTGCAAGATTTCAAGATATCTCCTCCCAAAAGCCCCAGAACTTCATCTACAGTCGGGAGCCTCCGCTCTGTTTCGCAATCGCTTGACTGTTGGGATTTCTCGTTTTTTGTATAATCCATTGTGCGCATTACTTGTTTTCTCCCTTGGTCTAGTTTTCAGCAAAACACCCTGCGCCATCTATATGATATTCATCATCTCTTAGTGAGAGTAGGCCTCATGCGGTCATATATCGGTGTACTAAGAAAAAATAAACCTTCTGGCTTTGCTGCAAATGTTTGAATCAGTAAGTAAATAATATGATTATAGTTGCCGGATCTGTCAAGATTTTTCCATGGACTCCTTGTCCGGTTTTCCAAATAAATAATACCAGATATGAGTCGGTTTGTTAAGATGACGCATCCGAATTTATATTAACTGGATAATCTATGTGCTGTATTTAAATGGGTTTTGAAGCAGTGGGTTTTAATATAATTATCCCTAATCCTGTCTTGATCTGCGCTCCAATTCCTCTATAAGTTCCAGCTCACGTTTGTACCTTGCGCATATTTCCAGTATGCCCTCAATCCACTCCCTGATAACCTTGCCTTCTGATGTGATGTAATTGATTCTTGTATCCATCAACCTGGAAAGGGCGCCCATCATGTCTATCAAGGTGTCGAGCCTTTGACAGTCTTCTTGTTCAAGTATTACGGGTGTGTGGAGGTCTTGCCCTCCATATTCACCCCATTTCATCTCATCCATTAATGTGGTCACCGCATTTGCCACAATGTTCATTGCCCTGAAATCCATAACAGATCGCTTCCTCCTTATGGTTCGTGGGCCTCACAATCTTTTTCGTCCATTGGCGTCTATATCAGCAGAGCCCGTAATCGCAACATGGGCACGTGAGGCATGCATGGTCCTTATTGTCCCGTGTTTCAAAGGCGTTGAGCCCCTGGTCAAGCCTTGATGAGATCCTATCCAATATTTCCCTGATCTCGTCCTCCAATGATTCATGTTGCGCATCAACCCAAAACAAGGGCTCTTTGGCGCCTGTGAACACCAAAGCTCCGGCGACTGAAGGATTTTTCAGGATTCTGGTTGCAGCCCATGAATATATTCTCACTTGCAGATCATATTGTTCTTCTTTGACAATTTGTTCCTTTGTCCTGTTAAAAAGACTATTTGTCTTGTAGTCCCATACAATCCATTCATCTGAAGATGATTTGCCCAATCGATCTATCTTTCCAACAATTGAGAATCCATCCAGTTCCATATTAAAAGACGCTTCACGCATGGGAGTGACCTGGGAAGAGTTTCCAAGGCTTGAGTCAGTTAGTATGCCTGATGAAATCACATTGTTAACATGTCTGAGGATATCCTTTTCTATTGGGGGCCTTTCATCTTCCAACCCTTGGGCGCCCATCATGCTTGTAGCCACGTCTTGAAAATGTTCCATCCCAAGATCTTCAAGGGAATCCAGTTCTTGCTTGACCGCGGCAATCTTTGGCTCATAACGTTCCATGATCCAGTGAACCAGGTTCCCCAATATTCTACTTCTATTTATAGTAGCGTCAATGTCCTGATAGTTTTCCACATCTACCTGTTCTTCCGAGGTTTGGAGACCCGTAAATCGGCCTACTGGAAAGAATCGCTCCAAATAAAAGCGCCTTGGACATTTTGCGAAAGTCATGAGATTTGTTACTGTAACACGCATGTTCCTTGGGTAGGGCATTCCCAAGGTTAGAGGATGGGGATTAGAAGGTCCGATTTCAAGGCTGTTGATGTTGTCAAGCACGCTGCTCTTATCCCATGTGACCGGCTGCACGGGCGATGATTCAGCGCCCTCATAATAATGGATAGTTGCTTGGGCCTTGTCTATCGCCAAATCAGACTTTTCCTGTTTCACTCTTTTTTGCAGCTCAGGTATAGCCTGGATAATAAGATCTCCATGGGTTCCGGATGTGGCTGCTAATTTTCCCTTTGTCAGGCCCATTGGAATGAGCAGTTTGTCCCTTGCTCTTGTGAGCGCCACATAGAGGAGCCTTTTTTCTTCGGCCTCCTGTTGCGCCCTTGAGTGATCATTTAGGAATTGGCTCAGTATTGTGGGCTTGTTTTCAGGATCTGTTTGTGAAATAGGCCACTCTAATGCGCAAAGGGTTTTCCTGGTTATTAGGTCCGGCTCATTTGGGTCAGGAGCGCAGATTCGTATTGCAAAATCCCTTGATCCCCCGCCTGACCTCCGGCTGTTACACCCTGTTATAATCATAGGAAATTCAAGGCCTTTTGCCGAGTGTATGGTCATCAATTGTATTGAAGAACGGGCTGATTCCTCTGTTTCCGCTTCAGCCTCTCCTTTGGAGGATTCCGCTATTTCCCTTAATGCGTAATAGGAATCCAACGGTCTGGTATGGCCCACCTTCTCCATTTTGCGCACAAGATCAATGAATTTCTCCACATTTGCCAACCCCTGGCCTGTGCTTGATCCGGCCTCAAGTGTGAAATGGGCCATGGTCATATCAATCGCGGCCCTTATGGCTTCAGTTAGACTTAGGTGATTTACCATTGTTTTGAGTCTTGAAAGCTTTTTGATGTCATTAAAGGGGTTAAATTCAAATGACTCATTATCATTTGATGAATCCTGTAAGGTTTTCAGTTGCGCCCAGAAATAGTCTTGTTTGTCCAAAAGCAGTCTTATGGCCGCTATCTCCTGATCCTTCCAATTGAACATGGGAGACCTGAGTATTCCGGCCAAGGCCACATCATTTCTTTCGTCTCCCAGCCAGGCCAGCAGATTCATAAGCGCACACGCTTCAGGGGTTTCGAAAAAGGTGCGGCCACTGTACACAGTGAAATTCAACCTATTTTTTCTGAATTCCTCCATGTATGGCGCCATTGAGCTGTGGGATCTGAACAGGATTCCAATGGCCGGAAGATCGCTGTCCAAAAGGTTGGATATATTCTCGAATTCCTCTAGGGATCTGTTTTTTATGCGGAGCAAAAAGTCCGAGACCGCTTTGGCCTCGCTCCGCCACTGTTCTGAATCGCCAATCCTGGCTGCGCCTGTTTCATAGACCAAGAAGTTCACCGAAGAGTTACCTGATGGACCCTCCTCTTGTTCTCTCATGGGCGCAAGGCTCTGGGGCTCGGCTTCGTAGGGATTCCAAAGGTCGATGTCATTGTTGAAGAGCCTATCAAAGAGCGCATTTGTAAAGGCAAGCACACCTGGGGTCGATCTGAAGTTTTCATCCAAAATAACTTCTATCTCTTGATTTCCTGCTTCTAAAGCGGCTTTGGCTGTCCTTGAAACAGTATGGTCAGCTCCCCTGAATCCGTAAATGGATTGTTTTGTGTCTCCAACAAGAAACAGCTTTTCAGGGGTCTGGGATTCATCACAGCTCAGGCTTCTTATTATGTCCCATTGTGTGGGGTCGGTGTCTTGGAACTCATCCACCAGAAAATAGGCGCCTTTGTGGGGAATCGCGCTTATTCCACTTGAACACAACTCCCTGGCGAGCAGGGTCATGTCATCAAAGGCAATCAGGGATCTTTCGTATTTTCTTTTGTTCAGGTCATCCAGGGCGAACTTAGCGATTGAGAGAATGGAATCAGTAACCGCGAGGGCCTCAAGATCTCTTTCAACAGGCCAGAACCAAGGAAAAACCAATTCATTGACCTTGCCCATGAATTGCTTGGGGGAATAATCGGGCCAATTTCTCATGTCCCCGATATCTTTAAGGGTCAATTGAAATTCACCTATTGACTGATATTGAAAATCTTCAAGATCATCCACTTTTAAGACAGGGATAATTTGATCAATGAATTCATCGATGTATCTACGGGCTTTTATTTTTTGGGTTTTGTCACTTTTTTTGCCTAGATTGTCGTTGAGAATATCTTCACAACGTTGTTTCATGTTACGCAGGGAATCAAAACCTTGACCTGGTAGGTCCAGCCATTCTCTGAAGTCCCGCCATTTGCTTTCCTGTATTGATCTGATATACGTTGACGGTTCGATGTTATTGCGAGTCTTTAGCAACTCTTCAAGGGCGCTGCGGTCCTTAACCAGTTTGTTTAGGATATTCCGGATTCTTCCGGCGTTCATATGATCAGCCAAAGATTTGATATCTTCCCTTGATCTGTTCCATAGATCATCTAAGGCTCTATTTACTGAGTCCTTGGCCATAGAGGAAAGCTCTATATCCTCAGGGGTTTGAAAGTCAGGATCTATGCCAAGT
>CAZFJT010000025.1:6538-13375 GCA_964519135.1 uncultured Syntrophales bacterium
TCTATGTTTGCCCAATGGAAGTAATCCTTTGCTTTTAAAAGGCGTTCGCTCACATCAGGGTTGTCCTGGTTCTTTAGTCTTTTCAACAGTTCCCTGTAAATGCGCGTTTTCATTTCCCCAGCGGCCTTTCTGGTAAAAGTCAGGGCCACAATGGATTCAAGATTTACAGGACCATGGTTGGAGTCTTCCCCTGATATAAGACCCAGTATTCTGTTCACAAGGATAAAAGTCTTGCCTGATCCTGCGCCTGCAGTGACGATCCTGTTAATGGCCGGTTTCAGGCACGACGCCTGTTTCTCAGTGAGTCTCAGTGTATCGGTCACTTTTCCCTTCCAATTACCGCTTCTATTGAATAAATCCCATACGTGGGCAATTTGCAATTCACAGTCAGGCCAGTCTCAGCTATTTGGCCCCTTGCAATTGTTTGACCCTTTTTACCAACAATCTGCAACAATTCATAATATTTTCATGTGTGTACATCGCGCATTCATCCACATAGTACCTGTTGAATAGGTCCTGGGCTATTTGATCCTTATCCCGTGGGTCGGAGATTATCTCTTGTTTCAATTTTTCAGCCTCATTCTTAACAAGCTCGAAACCCTCCTCAACGGCTTCTTTACCCACCAATGGTCCCTGGTGCGCCACCCCAACAATCTCCGGTCCAAGGCGTTCCAGGCGATACAATTCCTCCATGTGATCATTATATGATGTTAAGAATAAGGGGAATACACCTCTCCCCGGGTATCTGAATCCTATGGAATCCGACAGTATCAAGGACTTTATCTCAGGGACGTTTACTATGATCTTTCCAGGGGAATGTCCCTTGATGGATAAGAATTCCAGGGTCTTTCCCCCAAGGTCCATATGGTCTCCTTCCTTTGCCAGCATGGGGTTGAACAGGTTGGGGGTTTGAGTCAATGGCGGCCTGCCAGGTTTGAATCCCTTACTTTCGAGCCACTTGGACATATGATAATCCTCTGCTATAAGGGCCGGTTCAGCCTTGGGGTGAGACAAAAAATCCTCCGCGCCTTCTCCGGTGACGACCATTGCGTCAGGAAAGGCCTCTTTTAGTCCCGGCAGTCCTGTGACATGATCCGTGTGTGGATGGGTCACCACCAGAAAACTGGGTTTAATCGCCAAGGATCGCAATTGCCCTATAACCTGGTCCACAACCGCGGATACCCCCACCTCCACCAACGCGCAGGCCTGCTCCCCTTGAACCAGGTATAGATTGAAATGGTAATTGCCCAGGACAGTAAGGCCGTCTGCAATCGTCATTGGAAGCCCTAGATCTTGATAATAGTTTTCAGCCATATTAACTCCTTATGTGTTGGTTTATTGGGCTTGAAATATTTCTACATCCGGTTCCGGTAGATGGGAGACAACCACCAAAAATTTGCCCCATCGTGATTCCAAAGGCTTATGGCGACCACAGTGAACGCTTACATTATTCCAAATATTAATCATATTTCTAAATTAAAATTCATCCTGGCCCATAATCGTACTCTATCGTATTCTAGGTAGGATAGAGAGGAATATGGTAATCATGGAACCTGGAGATATCTTTCTGGACGTTCATAAAGTGGCGCTGATCGCTGTGCAATGCTGAAAAGAAGAATACCCGCAAGAGACGTGGTTGAGGATATTCACGCAGGGTTGAGCAACTCTGCCATAAAGGATAAGTACGACCTATCAGAGGCCTTATTGGGAAGGCTCTTTGAAAAGCTCTATGCAGCCAGGATGATAAGCGATCTGGACTACCAACAGCGAATGGGCGCCATGAGCCGGCGTACTGATGAAGCTGATCAATATTACAGTGGACTTGAACTGATCAAATTCCAAGATACCCCGGTCCTGTTCATAACCGAGCGCATAAAAGGGTTCTTCAGACGGCCTATGTCAGGTTTGGGATACTTTGTCATGGGCCTGTCCGCGTCCATGATCATAATGGTCGTAATATTGGGAGTGCTTTACAAGATAGGACCAATAAATAGCCAAATAGGGTTTATAATACCAGGGGGAACGGAAGTTAACGCGGCTGATGAGAATGGTGTCACCTTCCTAATGAAAGCGGCTCTCCAGGGAAACGTGGAAAGGGTTAAGACCTTGATACGCCAGGGGGCGAATGTTAACGCAATGGATAAGGATTCCGAGACTGCTCTTATGGCGGCCGCGTTCAATGGAAATGAGCAAATTGTTCATATTCTACTGGAAAAAGGGGCAATTGTAGGAATCAGAAACAACAGAGGCGCCTCTGCAATTGATATCGCCAGATTAAGAGGGCATATGGAGGTGGCCAGAATACTGGTGACCCACATGGGCAAGCAGAATTAAACGATAATTACGCCAAATTAACAGGCCGAAGAAACGCTTCAAGCCCTTTGAACCAATACATTTTTTCTATCATGGACCATTCTGGTAATAACTTCTTTTAACGCCGGTATATCAACAGGTTTCTGAATTATTGCGTCCACCCCTGATACTGTCATTTTATCATTGTCGCCTATTTGATTCCCCCACCCGGTCAGGAGTATAAAGACAGGCTTTTGTCTTCCTTTTTCCAGGGATCCCTGCTTTATTCGTCGAGCCACCTCCCATCCATTCATGCCCGGCATGGCAAGGTCGCAAACAATCGCGTCCAAAGGTGTGCTCCTAAATACCTCCATTGCCTCTTCCCCAGAGGACGCGGTGAATACATGGGCGCCCGACTCGGTTAAGCCGTCTTTGATCAGTAAAGTTAACTGTTCCACGTCATCCACTGTGAGAATGTTGAGTGTTAAAGGAAAGGCCTCGTGGGATAATTGTTCATCTGTATCAATGGGCTCTGCTTTGGCAAGAGGTAAAGTTACCGTGAATTCCGCGCCTTTACCGCAAGAACTGCTGACGAGAATCTGTCCGTTGTGGTCATTAACGATTTTTCGGCTCGTTGATAGGCCCATCCCAGTGCCTGTGGTCATCTTGGTGGAAAAGAACGGGTTGAATATCCGTTTTAAATCATCATCCGATATCCCCACTCCGGTGTCACGAACTTTCAAGATCACCGCATCTTGGAGCACGGTTGTCTCCACTTTTATAAAGCCTCCATCCTGAAGAGCTTCCGCGGCGTTCTTGATCAAATTAACCACCACCTCAAATAATTCACTCTTTTTGCCTTCTATAAAACAACCTTTCTGGAGCTTGGCCTCCAATTCTACTCTTACTCCTTCACGTTCCGGTTTTGTCTTCCACCACGGCTTGGACATTTCTATGGCTTGCCTTACTATGACTGTCAAGTCAAATACCATGATTTCAGCGTTTTTTGCGTCAGGTCCCAGTCCCGCGAAGGCCTGGAGCCTTTCCACAGTTTCAGCTCCCATTCTAAGGCTTTCCAATATCTGTTCCATTGTTTCAAGGGACTGGACTGAATTGCCTTTGTTGATGTTGCTTATGGCGAGCCTTGTAGCAGCCATGACTATTTGCAGGAGGTTGTTGAAATTGTGCGCGACACCAGAGGCCAGATCAGCCACCGCCTTATACCTTTCAGTTTGAAGCAGCAGTTCCTCCCCTTGCTTGCGGTCTGTTACGTCCATGCAAATCCCTCTGAAACCTATAGGTTCACCAGAGCTGTTACGCAGTAATGACACAGACACTTCAACATGCCTGAGTTCTCCAGCCTTTGTTATCAGTTCCCATCCAAACGCCTCTGTCGATTGTCCTGTTTTGTACACTGTGTTGAATGTCTTGAATACTTTTTCGGAGTTAGCCTCATCCATATATTCCCTGTAATTCAATCCCATCAACTCATCGTGATCGTACCTCAAAATCCTGGTCATAGAACTGTTCAAAAAGGTCATGTTGCCTTTCAGATCTACTTCGTAATAGCCTTCCACTATGTTTTCCAGTATGTTTCGATATCTTTCTTCACTCTGTGAAAAGGCCAACTCAGATTTTTTTTTGGCTGTTATGTCATAGATGTACCCCATAGCCACTGGTCGTCCCCTATAATTGATTGAAGACGCGTATACCTCCACCCATATGGTATGCCCCTTTTTGTGTATGCACCTGCACTCATAGTGCCTTGGGATTACCGAACGCCCTTCAGCTCTTGCAATGCCGCCTGTTTTGACCATCTCTCGGTCATCAGGGTGTACCACTTCCCAAAAGTTCTTCTCAAGGAGTTCTTCAACAGAATATCCGAATATATTGGCCAATTTTTTATTCGCATATTCAAAGACTCCCGCCTGATGGATAAAAATCCCTGTAAGGGCGTTCTCGGCCAAGACTTCATGCAGCTCTTGGCTTTCCTGTAAGGCCTGTTCAAGGTATTCAATCCTGTTGGGGATGTCTTGTAAGCTCTTTGATGAGGAGTCGGCAGTCGGACCGGCGGAGTTGGATGAGCTGGAGTCCCTATCACTTTCCGAGACACCGTGAAAGTTTGTAAACCAAAGCGTGGAAATAATCCACGCGGCGGCAAAGGTCAGTCCGACACATGATATCACTGGCAAAGAAAAGACAGTTGCTCCAAGGAAAGAATCATGCGCATATTCTTTTTCTAAGTACCATCGCTGCGCCATCCTTATAGCGTCAAATAAAATAATTGAAATCCAACATATGGTCCCAATCAATATGGAAAAACCCAAAGGGGTTTTCGGAAATTTAATAAGTTTATGAGGCATTCCCCTACTCCATTGAATCCCAGGGCCTTTATGCCGGTTAACTATTCCAGTATATCACGTGGCGCAAATGAATAAATAGTAAATGATGGGATTTTAAAGTATTATTTTTATTATCTCATCATTGGTTAAAGGTCCATGTTTATTGTTGACACAATTATGCGCTTCCCATTTTAACGCCTGTTGTGATAAATAGAAACACATCCAATATAGTGGGGGTCTTGTAATACTCGACAATCCGCTTGGTATCGCTCAGTGGATAAATGGTAGGCCCAACCGGGCGCAGCGCAAGGCAGGCCAAGAAGCTGTAAAGTACGGAGCATGTTTATTTGCCATTTCCCGTTTATTATGAGATCTACTACATATGACTGCCTCTACTACCTAGACTATGCTGATATTTTGGATTCGACTGATTTTTATGGTTCCCACACCAACACGAAAAAGGGGGGACGCCCATTTTTGGCGAAAAACTCGCAAAAGGCCTTATCTCCCTGTGTGAATCTTATTAACGAGTTATACTATCATGGGTCCAATCTTCTATATCATGTGGAATACATTAAGGAGGTGGAATAATGGGAAAACCCAAAGTTGACGCTATGGAAGCTCTTACTCTTATCAATGCGGGCGCGGACAACTCCACATTAATGAAGAAGTTTAATCTATCATTAAAGGGACTCCATAGTCTCTACGATAAATTGATCCAGCAGGGCTTGTTGGAAGCCAACGCCCCTGGAAGCTCTCCAGTAAAAGCCGATTCCGAAGCCCCGTCTGAGGCGGGCCGTGAACTCTCAGCCAGGGAAGTTCTAAGGGACATAAGAGCCGGTAAAAGTGACACGGACCTTATGGAGAAATACTCCCTGTCGGCAAAAGGTCTGGATCATCTCTTTATGCAATTACTAGGGGCAGGTTTGATTTCAGGCAACGAATTGCAGGAGCGGGTAATTGAAGAGCCGGACAGCACGGTTGACTTAAAGGATTCTTTGTTGAGCTCCGCTATTCTTGAGGGTAAGGAAGGAGACGCCAAAGGGAGTGACAATGATGACATGGTTCCTGTGGAAGTTGAATATGAGCCCCCTGAAACACGTTTTGGCATTGATGTGGTCGATGAATATGAAAAAAGCACAAAAGTTGAAGATATACGGATCAGTAAGGATGAGAAATGCCCTGTATGTGGTCAGAGTCTCAGACGTGAGGAAAGTGACGATGATGATTCGGATGTTACCGGTTCACTAACCGACGAAGACCTGCTTGGGGTTGTGGAAGATCTTAAGAATCAAACCAACGCAACCATGGCTTTGCTACGACAGGCCATTGAAAATGGCGTTCAAGAAATGAAAAATGAGGGGCTGGGTGTTGTTGAGGAAGCGCTAAAGGTGGCCGGAAAAGGGATCGGATCAATATCCTCTGAAATTGCGGATTTGAAGGAGGAGCTGATACAAAATAAACCAAAAACTACTAGATGGCCCATGGGAAGCGTTCTGGCGATAATATTTTCCATGGTGGCCATTGCCGTATCGATAGCGTCCTTTTTTGTATGACCTTCAACAGATGGGCGAAGATTGTCAGAATGGCTAATGTATAAGCTAAATTATAAGCAAAACTAAAAACTACTGAAACTTACACCAACGCGTTAAGAAACGCTAATATCAAAATCAGTGTATTAGTCACCACGAAAACATAAAATAGGTCAAATTCGCACATCTCGTGTGTGTAAAAGACATATTCTTGTAATATTGGTGTGTAAGCTCCATTTATCTAAAATTATTAATTTAGTCCTCCCTGAACCCCTGCATGTCAAACATAGCGATTGCAGATCGCGATCTTTTCAAATTCGCAGATGATGTTATAATATTTGCAGTGATATTGATAAATTACGTCAATATAATATGCTTTGTACTGTACTGGTATGAAAATTGCTTGTTATGATAATGTGTTAAGTGAGAAGCCCATAAATTGATCAAAAGCATTTAGTGAGAAGTTGGACTTGTGAATACACGCGTTTGCAGGAAAGATGGATTAGCTGGCGTTTAGGCGACATGGATGCGGCCATAAAATAGAACTTAACTAGAAAGTTCGGTTTTGTGGCACAAGTTATAGATTGAGGGCGCGTGTGTGAAAACAACACAAGTCAATTTGCTCTGAATCCAAATCCGTTACGCTGACATCAAAAGGCTCCCATATTAAT
>CAZFJT010000026.1:0-13321 GCA_964519135.1 uncultured Syntrophales bacterium
CCTCCTTTTCAAGTCTTATGGGCCTTCTCTCAGGCAATCGCTTTGCGTTAAGGAGCCTGCAGCCTTCTTCCATAAGCGCAAAGAAAAGATGGGGATCCCCTTGGCCGGTTATCTTAAGCTCCCTGCCGGCCCTTTCAAAGGTCCCTTTTTTCAGGGGAACCAATGAAACGCCAATTGCCAAGTTTAATAAGACCGCAAAGATGAAAAGATAGTTCAGTCCTGAAACAGAAGGGACACGAATCGTAAAACTTGCTCCAAAGTATTTTAAGGCCACTATTGGCAGGACCTGTAGAATATAGATTACCGCGTACGTAATAATCATCGCGGCAAACACGCTGACAAGGGAGACCAGCACCCGGCCTAAAAGTTCGTATGTCGCGGGACTCATAAACCTGGAGTTTGGCCAGATCAATGTTAACAATCGGAAAAAAATCGGTTTTGAAGCCCAGTGAACCGGCTCTGACGTCCTTAGGGCCTCTGCGCATAGGTTGGGATTTGCGAACTCAGCCGGGGTAATGGATCTGCCCCTGGATTGAAAAGCTTCAAACAATCCTGAGCCGAACCAGAGAATTCCGATGATCACCGAGCAAATGGAGCTGACAAGCATTACGAAATTCTTGGTAATAAATGGCAAGGAATTCAGGATCTTTTCACCGGCCTTTGCAGGCAGGTTGAGAGGGAAATACGCGGATAGCTCAGTATAGAGACTGGAAAGCTTTAATGCGCCCTCAATGGCGATAAAAACGCCGGCAAGCACGAAAGCCAGCGAAATCAAAGATCCGCTGTTCAGTAAAAGAGGTATTCTTTGGACAATAAACTTCTGTACGCCCATCGTATCTCTCATGCCAATCCAACAAGCAATCTGTCAAGAAAAAAGATTTAAAATTGCTCCTGGCAATGAAATGTGCTACGCAATAATCCCACGACCGAGGTTTAGGTAAATTTCCGGTTGACCCGTTGGTCTTATTGAACCCCAGGACAAAAAATGATTCAGAATATTGTAGGACTGAATCCAGGGTTTTTTTGAACCATCAAAAAAGGATGGCCTGATTATGTTAAGACAGCCACGCGCAGTAACAGCTTTCCTTTTTCTATTTGCCTGCTTTTTGTTGGTCATGTTCGGGACAAAATCGACGATTGTCCAGGCCGCGGGGGGGAAAAGCTATGGACCATTAACAGGTAAGTGGGAAATATCTGAAACAAAGGAGCCCGGTAAACCTTATAGAAAAGGTTACAAAGGGAGGCCTTTTGTCAGCAAGGGCCCTAATGCATACACAATAGAGGTGCATTACAATCCTGACGGTACATTTAAAAGGATATCCCGCATTGGCCAAAAGGAGATTGTGAGCACAGGAAAATGGACTTTACAGGGTCATGAATTGAGACAGGCCCAAAAGGGCTCTGATGAGGAAGAAATAATCTACATCAGATTTGACGGTCCGAATCAATACACATCTATTGAGGTTTTTGAGGAAACTACAGATCCAGGAACGTTTGCTCGGTATAAAAGAATAGATTAAAAAAGCGATCTATAAGATTAAGGATTTGAATCAGAGCCAAAAGGAAATACATATTTCATGTTCCAGCCTGCAATAGGAACATGAACGCAATTAGGCCAAATATAACATTCGTAGCCCAGGCCGAGACTAATGGACTCAAATACGCGCCGTGGCCCAATGCTATGAACAATGTGTGGGCCACCCAATAGCCAAAGGCTATTACAATGGCAAGCCCTAAACCAATAGCCGCGCCTCCGCCCCTGGGATTCACCTTTAATGAAAAAGGAACGCTGATAATTGCCATAATAAGGCAAACAAAAGGAAAAGCGATCTTATCATGCCAATCAACAAGATACCTATGGGTAGGGTGTCCCTCTTGCTCCAGTTTCTTAATATAATCGGACAGGGCCCAGAGATTCATCTCAATTGTCAGGTGTTTTGTTCTGTTGAAATCTGATGGGGGCTTGTTAAGAGGGCCGTCCATAGAGGCCAATGTGTCAACCACAAACTTACCGCCAGGAGTTCTTCTGGTTCTGTTGACCCCATAAAAGATCCATTCCTTGTCCCACCATCTTGCCTTTGCAGCGTGTATTCTCTGGACGAAATTATAGTCCTTGTCCACTTGAATCACTGTGATGTTCTCCAATGAATTGGTTTCAGGAATAAACCTATCCACATGTGTTACCATTTCCGGAGTCCTGAACCATATCTGGGCGCCTTTGTAAAAGGTCTTATCCTCTTTTTTAGCAATCTCCACTTTCTCGATTTCTTCGCTTCTGCGATTGGACCAAGGAATTATAGTCTCATTTAAAATGAACATCCCCACTGTTCCAACCACACCCACCACTATAAGTGGCCTTGCCACATCCATCGCGTCCACGCCATTGGCCTGCATTGCTATTATTTCGGAATTCCGGGCCATCATGAAAAGGGTGAGCATGGCTGAGATCAGTATACCGAGAGGAACCACATAAAATAGATATCCAGGTGTCTTACAAAGGAAATATTTCACCATCAACCAAGCTGGTGGGTTGTACTGGAAGTAGTTCTTTATCTTGTCAGGCGCCTCTATCAGTAAAAACATCATGATAAAGCCGCACGCGCATATCACAAATACCTTTGTAAATTCCCGGATTATGTACCTATCTAGTATGTTCATTTATTTGCGCGAATCCAACAGCCACCGGTTTTCAAGGAGGTATCGCACTGTTCTTCTCACCCCTTGCTCAATACTGATTTTAGGCTCAAAACCCAACTCTTTGATCCGAGTGATATCCAACTGCACTAGAGGACTGTCCCCAAGCCATCCCCTAGCGCCTCCTGTGAATTTGTAATTTACATTCTCCAGACCCATTTCATCACAAATTATGTCAGCCAGGTCAGTGACATTCATAATTTCCGTATGTCCCAAGTTGAACAGGTTCTTAATGTCTTTGGCGTTATCCAAAGCGCAAAACACTCCAGCCACTCCGTCCTCAACATGCAGGTACGATTTCTCTTGCCTACCGTCTCCCAGTATCTCCAATTCTTTGGGGCTCTTCCTGAGCTTATTAATGAAATCAAAGATTACGCCATGGGAATACCTTTCCCCAATCCAGGAAACAAACCGGAAAATGAAAGATCTCATACCATAGTATTCTGAATAGGCCTGGATATAAGCCTCAGCGCCCAATTTAGACGCGCCGTACACAGATGTTTGAATTCCAGGGTAAGTCTCTGGTGTGGGAAATTGATCCGGCTCCCCGTATACTGTCGCGGAGCTGGTGAATACAAAGTCTTTCACATCATTTAATCTGGCTGCTTCCAGAACCCGATGCGAGCCAATGACATTTATTTCCAAATCTATGGCGGTATTACCGGCCCCTCCCCTGACATCCGCGTTTGCAGCCAGGTGGAAGACTATGTCCACATCCTTCATATGCTCTATCAAACAGGGGCCATCCAGGATATCCGCTTCTACCACTTTCAACTTGCCGGTATTCTCGTACGGTTCAAGGTGTCTCCTAAACCCAGTGGAAAAATTGTCGTATCCTATGACATGATGACCTCGTTTGATAAGGGTTTCCACAATATGGCCGCCAATGAATCCAGCCGCGCCGGTTACAAAGGCTCTCATGATTCAGTTCCTTTATCTTTCAGAGCCGCAGCCCTTTTGGACTCTACGATTTTGTCTATTATGTAAAGCGGTCTATCTCTGGTCTCTTCGTACGTTCTGACCAGGTACTCACCTAGAATGCCTTGGCCTGTCAATATCAAGCCTCCAACAAATACAATGAGTAGGCCTATAAGAGCAGGCGCTTCAATTGGCTTTATTATTCCAAGGAGCGAAAAAATTCCAAGGGCAAATAAAACAATCAAGGTAATTGCCGCCATGAAAGATCCCAGCCAGAACAAGGCCCTAACAGGTGTCCTGGAAAATGGCACGATCCCGTCCAATGCAATATTAACCGCGCCCAGCCATGAGATTTGAGTCTTTCCTGAAAATCTGGGATCCCTGTCAAATGGTAGTATAAAAGTGGAGAAGCCCACACTTGCGTTTATTCCCCTAAGAAAACCATGTTTTTCCTTAAATGAAACCACATGTTTTACAACCTCTTTGTCCATTAATCTGAAGTCCCCAGCGTCCCTTGGAACCTCAACCTCTGAAAATTTATCCAGAATCTTATAGAATAGGCTTGCAGCCTGTAAATACAGGAAGTTCTCGCCTTTTCTGGATCTGCGCCGAGCTATCACCACCTTGTATCCTTCTCTCCACTTGTGAGCCATTTCCTGAATCAATTCAGGTGGATCTTGGAGATCAGCGTCTATGATCACACAAGCGTCGCCAACAACATGATTGAGTCCGGCAATAAGAGACAGGGCTTTGCCGATTCTGCGGGAAAATGTGATAAGTCTGATAGGATAGTCTTCTTCTATGAGCTTCATAATCTCGGCCTCAGTGTTATCAGGGCTTGGATCAAGGGCAAAGACAATCTCCCATTTGCATCCCATGCTTTCAAAAACTGTTGCCAACCTTTCTATTAGAGGCTTTACATTGCTCTCTTCCTTATAAATAGGGGAAACTACACTTATGGTAATATCGTCAAGCTTTGAAAGGGAATTCAAGGTTGCTCCACACGAGTTATTCGGAATGACAATAATTTTTTTGGCGCTTCCCATGTACCAAAAGGTATTAATTGAGGCAAGAAAAATGGAACATTACCCGTAAGTATTCACTTAGGCGCGGCCTTGCGCCTGTTGGCGGGAGATCCGATTCGCTGTGTTTAATTCGCAGGCTCAGGAAACTTCGCTCATCGGACTCCCGCCGACCAGTTGCGGTTCAGACTGCTTCCACAGCAAGAGTGAATGATTACCATTACCCATCTCAAGTACTATCAGCGACCTTCCATTTTGATCATATTTAGCGTATACTAGGTTGGCAAAAATCATGTTAAGGGAACATCAGCCCGATCTTTTGAATATAAGTGGTGGAAAAATCCATAATAGGAAACAGTGATGGGATGATTTCCATTCAATACAAAAAAGGGGCTGCTACGAGGAACTATGACAACAGTACACGTGGAAGATTTAAGTGACGTAAAAAAACGCGTAACTTTTGAAGTTGAATCAGAAAAAGTTAAGGATTTTGTGGACACCCAGTATAATGATTTAAAGAAGAACCTCCAGATAAAGGGTTTTCGTAAGGGTAAGGCGCCCTTGAGTCTCATTAAGTCGTACTTCAAAAAACAGGTGGAGGCGGACGCGGCGCGCAAAATTATAGACGAAACCTTTGAGCCGGCCCTTAAGAAAGAGAAGTTAAACGCAATCTCTGTTCTCAATCTTGATCCCGGCCCTCTGGAGGACGGCGAGGTTTTCAAATATACGGCTGAAATAGAGATTCCGCCCAAACTGGACGTTACAGGTCACAAAGGCCTTAAACTGGAACGCGCCTTGAGAAGATTGGATGAATCCTTTATCGAGGAACGGTTGGAGGGAATCAGGAAAGAGCAGGCTCGACTGATCCCATTGCCTGAAGGTCAGGGACTTGGAGACGGAGATCAAGCGGTGGTGGACATTAAGGCCACAACTGAAGAAGGCGCAGATCTACCTTCCCTTACGGTCTCCGACTATTACATGGAGATAGGTAGAGATTTTTACCTACCTGATTTTGACGACAAACTAAAAGATATGGTCCAAGGGGAAACCAAGGAAATTGAACAACAGCTTCCGGAAACTTACCCCAATAAGGAAATCGCGGGGAAAAAGGCCAAATTTCTAGTAACAATAAATGAAGGAAAAATAAAACAACTACCTGAAATTGATGATGATTTTGCAAAAGATCTTGGTGATTATGAAAGCCTCCAGGAATTGAAGGATTTTCTCAGGGAACGATATGAGAAGATGTTTAAGGTTCAAACGCGAAAAGAACTTGAGGAACAGATAAGAGACGCTCTTATAGAGGCAAACCCCTTTGACGCGCCTGAGGCCATGATAGATAATCGAATAGAAGCCGCTTTAAATGAATCGTACCAAAATCTTGCCATGCAAGGAATAGATCCCAGCATCCTCCCGCCACCTTCCACGGAGCAAAGAGAGCGAATAAGACCCTCAGCCGAGAAAATGGTCAAATTTGGTATTCTGGTCAATTCCATAGCTGAACAGGAAGGTGTTGAAATTAATGACGATGAGCTTGAAAACGGGATAAAGGAGCGAGCTGAAGAGCTCAATATAACAGTGGATTATATGAAGGATCAGCTTGATGAGACCGATTCATGGGAAGATTTCCGGTGGGGTCTGGTCCATGAAAAGGTGATAGACATGATAATAGAGCAAGGACAGGTGACTGATAAAGAGCAAGAGATCAAGTCTGACAAAGACCTTGAAGATAATGACGTAGAGGAAGAGTAGCTTTTGGCCCAATGACCGCTCCCAGTCGGCTTAATTCACCGATCCGGGTGGCCAAAGGGGAATTGAATGAACATATTAGCAATGGTTGTTGCGACCTATTTTCTCAGGCTTTGATTGGTATGGCTCTTTTGGAAAAAACGCGACAATATATTCTTAAAGTCCAAAGCGCGTGTCCTTGACTCAGCGCAATGGCCATTTGATCCTGGGCTGTTTAGGCCCTTGGATATTTGAAATGAAATAGAGCCTCCGATTTGGAGGCAAGGAAGAGCGAGAAAAGATGTTAGTTCCCATAGTTGTAGAGCAGACCAGCAGGGGAGAGAGATCATACGATATCTATTCCAGGCTTTTAAAAGAGAGAATCATATTCTTGGGCACAGGTGTGGATGACATGGTTGCGAATCTTGTGATAGCGCAACTGCTTTTTTTGGAGAGTGAAGAGCCTGATAAGGATATAAATTTCTATATAAATTCTCCTGGAGGCGTTGTTACTTCAGGTATGGCCATTTATGACACCATGAAATACATCAAACCGGATATTCAAACCATTTGCGTTGGTCAGGCGGCAAGCATGGGCGCGGTATTGCTGGCGGCCGGAACCAAAGGAAAGAGGTTTGCTTTGCCCCATGCAAGGATTCTGATCCATCAGCCCATGGGCGGATTTCAGGGGCAGGCCACTGATATTGAAATCCACGCGAAAGAGATTCTCAGGATGAGAGGGGAATTAAACAGAATACTGGCGGATCACACAGGCCAACCCTTGGAAAATATTGAGAGAGACACTGACAGGGATTTCTTCATGAGCGGCGACGAAGCCAAAAACTATGGATTAATAGACAGTGTTATTACTGAGCGTAATATTCCGGGTCCCCGTGATCAGGCGCCAAAGGAATAAGGTTTGGAAATTTTAATGGAACCTATTATTTTGAAAGATGAACTATTAGAAGGGTTGAAAAAACAAGGAGGCGCTCATGCCGAGCAGAAAGGGTAATTTCTCATCGCTATACTGTTCGTTCTGCGGCAAGAGCCAAGATGAGGTTAGAAAGCTTATCGCAGGCCCTACCGTTTACATTTGTGACGAATGCATTGAACTGTGTAATGAGATCATCGCGGAGGAGTACGAGAAAGAGGAGAAAGGCAGGGCCAGGGCCCGTGTGCCCACGCCCGCTGAAATTAAAAAGGCCCTTGATGATTATGTGATTGGCCAGGACGACGCAAAAAAAATACTAAGTGTCGCTGTGCATAATCATTACAAGCGCATTGAGGCAAAACCGGACCTGGAGGGTGTGGAGCTTCAGAAGAGCAACATACTCCTGATAGGCCCCACTGGATCAGGTAAAACCCTGCTTGCTCAGACTCTGGCCCGTATACTGAATGTTCCGTTCGCGATAGCCGACGCCACCACGTTAACAGAAGCGGGATACGTGGGTGAAGATGTGGAGAACATCATTCTCACTCTTCTTCAGAATGCCGACTATGACATATCCAGGGCGTCCAGGGGCATTGTTTACATTGATGAAATAGACAAGATATCTAGAAAAACCGAAAATCCAAGCATCACCAGGGATGTGTCAGGCGAAGGCGTGCAGCAGGCCCTTTTGAAAATTGTTGAAGGCACCATGGCCAATGTGCCCCCAAAGGGAGGGCGCAAGCATCCGCAGCAGGAAATCCTGCAGGTGGACACGACCAATATTCACTTTATCTGCGGCGGGGCTTTTGTCGGACTGGATAAAGTCGTCCAACAGCGTCTCAATGTTAAATCAATGGGCTTTAACGCTGAAATTGGCGGGACTGCGAATAGGGAAAACGTAGGCAATATCCTTGAAAGGGTTCAGCCTGAAGATCTGATTCACTATGGCCTTATTCCAGAATTCGTAGGCAGGCTGCCTGTTGCGGCCACACTACATGAGCTGGATGAAGAGGCTCTGGTGCGCATTCTGTTGGAGCCAAAAAATGCTCTTGTAAAGCAATATAAGAAGTTATTCGGTTTTGAACGGGTAAATTTGAGGTTTACTGAAGAAGCGTTAAAATCAGTGGCTGCTGAAGCCCTTTGTCGCAAGACAGGCGCAAGAGGACTCCGCTCCATCTTGGAGTCGTGTATGCTTGATATAATGTATGACTTGCCTGACATAAAAAACCTACAGGAAGTTATAGTCAATGAAGACGTGGTGCTTAGAAACGCGTCCTGCATACTGGTCTTTGAAAAAGAAGCAGAATCAGCCTCATGATCAAATGGGGTCGATATAATCTAATCGGCCCTTTATTTTCAGGGAACGTTGTTGAGCGGGGACAACACACCCTGAAAGGACTAGTACGCAGTTCATTATAGTCTGGATTGTGGAACAGGATTAATTAATCGCAACAATATTGGACGCTAAAATACTATAAAACTCGCTTGTGTGTTCCAAATAAAACAAATAATAGGGGTCGGAGATGTTTTTCTCAAAAAAGGAAGGCGCAAACAACGAAAATACGTTGGTACTTCCGCTTTTACCCTTAAGAGACATCGTTGTTTTCCCCAACATGGTACTACCGCTATTTGTTGGAAGAGATCGGTCTATCCAAGCTCTGGAAACGGCCATGAAGTCGGACAAAACCATTTTTCTCGCGTCTCAGAAGAACGCTCAACAAACCAGCCCTCAACCTGAGGACATCTTTGAAGTTGGAACCATCGGGCACATCATCCAAATGCTAAAATTGCCTGATAATACCATAAAGGTGTTTGTTGAAGGACGCAACAGGGCAAGAATAAGGGATTTCATTCATAGTGATCGGCTCTTTGAAGTTGAAGTGGAGAAATTGGAAGAAGAGGACGCTGGCGCGGAGGTGGAATCAAAGGCCTTAACCAGGGGACTCAAGGCCATATTTGAGAACTACCTTACCATTAATAAGAAGCTCCCTCAGGAATTTGTTTCAAATATCAGGTCCATGAGCGACCCTGCGAGGCTATGCGACGCGTTGGCCGGACAGTTGAATCTCAATCTCAGGGATAAGCAGGAACTGCTCGAGTTTATCTCCCTTCGTAAGCGGGTGGAGCGCCTGCTCGAATTGATGCAGAGTGAGATAGAGATAGCGGAGATCGACAAGACCATCCGAGATCGCGTTAAGAAACAAATGGAAAAGAGCCAGAAAGAGTACTATCTCAACGAGCAGATGCGCGCGATTCAAAAAGAGATGGGAGAAAAGGACGATTTCCAAAACGAGATAGCTGAGCTTGAGGCCCAGCTCAATGAGAAACAAATGCCTGAGGAGGCAAAGGCCAGGGCGCAAAAAGAGATCCGTAAATTGAAAATGATGTCTCCAATGTCGGCTGAGGCCACGGTAGTAAGAAACTATATTGATTGGTTCCTTGCCCTTCCGTGGATAGAGACATCAGAGCGCGATATAGACGTTGAAAAAGCAGAGGCAATACTGGATGAAGATCATTATGGGCTCAAAGAGGTCAAAGAGAGAATAATAGAGTATCTGTGTGTTCAGAAGCTTGTTGAAAAGATAAAGGGCCCGATTCTATGCCTTGTTGGCCCCCCTGGAGTCGGCAAAACTTCCTTGGCCAAATCAGTGGCCAGGGCCACAGGAAGAGAGTTTTTGCGCATCTCCTTGGGCGGTGTCAGAGACGAGGCGGAAATCAGGGGACACAGAAGAACATACATTGGGGCCTTGCCCGGCAAGATCATCCAGAGCATGAAAAAGATCAAGACAATCAATCCTGTGATGCTCCTGGACGAAGTGGACAAAATGAGCATGGATTTCAGGGGCGATCCGTCGGCCGCTCTACTGGAAGTCTTGGACCCTGAACAGAATCACGCTTTTAGCGACCACTACCTTGATGTGGATTATGATCTATCCCAGGTGTTGTTTCTTACCACCGCAAATACGCTTCACGGAATTCCGGCGCCGCTCCAGGACCGTATGGAAATCATAAGGTTGCCTGGTTATACGGAGATTGAGAAGCTCAAGATTGCCGAAAGATTCCTTTGCCCAAAACAGATAGAAGCTAATGGGCTCTCAGGCAAGGATATAGAATTTACAAGGAAATCCCTTGTCAGAGTCATCAGGCGCTACACCAGAGAGGCCGGGGTTCGCAATCTGGAAAGGCAGATATCTAAAATACTCCGAAAAGTGGCCAGAGATTTGGTTAAAGAGGAAAGCGGCGAGCGAATAGTCATCGAGCCGAAACATGTGGCAAGGCGCCTGGGAGTACCCAAATTCCGTTATGGAAGAAGGGAGGAGGAAGCCAGGGAGGGAATATCCACAGGCTTGGCTTGGACTGAAGTAGGCGGGGAGTTGCTGATAGTTGAAGTGGCTCTTATGCCCGGCTCAGGTAAGCTCACTGTAACCGGGAAACTTGGCGAGGTGATGCAGGAATCGGCTCGCGCGGCAATGAGCTATGTGCGATCAAGGGCATGGGGTCTGGGGCTCAAGAGAGATTTCTACGACAAGATAGACATACACATACATGTGCCCGAGGGCGCCACTCCCAAGGATGGACCGTCCGCTGGAATCACAATGACCTGCGCGATAGTGTCCGCGCTTACAAAGACTCCGTTTCCCAATGATTTGGCGATGACAGGAGAAATAACCCTAAGAGGCCGAGTGCTGCCGATTGGAGGATTAAAGGAAAAACTTCTTGCAGCTAAAAGGGGACTTATAACAAGAGTCATTATACCCACTGAAAACGAAAGGGAGTTACGGGAGGCGCCAAAGAAGATCAGAAAAGGTATTGAAGTGATTCCGGTTGAACACATGGATCAGGTCATAGGTATAGTTTTCCCTGACATGGAGAAGGCTGTGTTCACTGAAACTTCATTGGAGATAGAATCAACTGTTCATTTACACCAATAAAGATGTATAAATGTATGCGCCCCTAAAAGGGGGGCAATATGGTGATAATTTCAAAAATAGCTCATTACGCGGTGTTGTTTGATTTTTTGATTTAGGAGGGAACATTCCGGAGCGTTAGGTGATCTTAGAACATAACCGGGTTTAGAGTAAGGGGTGTGACATGTTAATCATGGACGGAGCGAGAGTCAGACTGACACCTGACAACGTTCACAAAATGTTGAGAAAAGGACTTACATTCAAAGAAATAGCCTCAAAGTGCGAAGTATTTGAAGAGGCTATTGACGCGGCGCTTGTAAGATGGCTCAACGAGGGTCGTTGGCCCATTGAGGACGATGTCGCGGCCTGAAGGGCTGTGGAAAACGCAAAGAACATAGTCTGAATAAATAACAAATAATTTTTGGGCAAAGCTCGAAAAAATCCAATCAGGGACCGATCTGCCACTTATTAGTCAGGTCGGTTTTTGATTTTTAGCGCGGGAACCTGCTTCCGGTGAGCGAAGTTTGCTGAGCCTGCGAATTTAACGCAGCGAATCGGAACGCCGGTCAACTAAATTCAATGTTTATTGTTTGAATGCGCAACGGTATAAGGCCCTTAGGGCCCACACTCTCGAGGAAATCACATGGGAAATTAGTTTATAAAATACTCATAACTTGTTGATCATGTGGCTAAGACACGTTATAACCCCAGCGAGTGACAATGTTCGCCCAAAGGGGAGTGAAATGGCCGGCCTGCGTTTATTCATTTGTGCATCATTGATCTGGACACTGATTTTTCTTGCGCCTAAGGCCCATTGCAAGGAGTCTTTCAGGCTCACTTCTTGGGGCAAGTTCCTTTTGGGGTATAATTGGGGCTATGTGGGACTCACAGGCGATATACGCATACCCGCGGGGGGCCAACCCGGATCTGCCACCAGGGTTCATGTGCGGGAATATTTGGGCATATCAGCGGCTGAAACCGTATCAATCTTCATGGTTGGCGAAATCCTAGAGACACATCTGATCACCTTTGACTATGAAATGTTCAAGCCCACTTCGGTCCAAAGGATTGATCATGACTACAAATTCCATAATAAAACATATGAAAAAGGATCCCTGGTTGAAACCAAGTTGGATTTCAACTGGCTCAGGGCCGCTTATACAATAAGATTTCTCAAATGGCCCACATTCTCCATTGGCCAGATACTGGGGGTACATCATATAAGGCACGGTTTGACCATGAACGCGGAAACCGCCGAAGTAGGACAATTATCAAATACCAGAAGGTTGGACGGCACATATCCCACCCTTGGTATGGAATTCGCGGTAAAGCCCAATGAGACCAGTGACATCAGGTTTGACGTTGAGGGAATACATATGATCAGTAGAGGTTATCTTGGCGCCTTAAAGGTACAGGGCCAATGGAATGTTTACCCTGATGTCCATATGACCGGTTCTCTGGGAGCAAGGACCGTGCATTTCATAGAAACCAACCAGCCCCTTAACAATGAATGGTACTATAATCTGATAAACGTGGCCGCGGGAGTGGGATTTACTTTTTAACGGTTATCTTCTTGAACGAAGGGCCCTGGTTTGCGGGGATGAAGCGGTCCTTGGAATGCAATAAAGGCTGAATAGGTTTTGCATCTTGGCTACAAGCGCGCGATTATTTTCCAATGCTTCAGGAAAACATATCTCATTATAGGTTATGTCCAATGAGGTGTATTTTCTGTCGTCAAGGGATAAGATTCTGTTCCTTCCAGGATAGTTCGGATCATAGACCTTCAACCAATTCCTGTCCGGTATCCATTCATGGGCGAGCACAGCATGCAGAACAGCGCCGTTCTTGCCTTTGTTCATCAGCAGGACTATTCTTGGCTCACCTATTGTCAAGCCTACGATAAAGCGCCTGAATGATTCACTTTGGTCATAATGGTGCCGATTACAATAATCCGCCTGCAAGCCGATCAGATTTTTGCTGTAAAAACGTTGAAGCTCTTTTGCTATACTGATTTGGGTTCTTTTATTCAAAAGTCTTCTTAGGGCGGGACCACTGTGATTATTGATATAGTACCACCTTGAAAAAGCGGCCATGGCAAAGCAGTATCCAGGTTCATTTGA
>CAZFJT010000027.1:0-13194 GCA_964519135.1 uncultured Syntrophales bacterium
ATAGATATTTCAAAATAATTTTCACCCTTGACAATGGGCTTTGGCTTCGTGTAATGAAATTAGAACTCACCAGTCAGTCATAAATTATATTGACTGACTATTAAGTTTGAAACGGAGGAGTGGTGGCTGGTCAAAACCTCTTTAAGCGCATCAAGGCCGTGGTTCATGGCACAAAGGCCCACAAAGACATATTCGCGATTTCTCAGCTAATTGAAATCCTCAATGAAGAAATGGAAAAGGCAAAAGAAGCCAATAGGCCCATTGACGAAGTGGCGCTGACTTTTGCTGATAAAGCGACCTCCGCGCTGACGTCCTCACCTTTGTATTCAGACGCCCTTATCAGAGAGCTATACAGGGATATCGTGGAAAGCGCGGTTGAACATGGGGTTTCAAGGGAGGAGATACTTGAGGATCTTCTTTTTCAAACTTTAAAGAATCCTGAGGAATCCAGGAAATCCAAAAAAGGTAAGCAAAAGAATGTGAAGTCCCGAATCTTAAAGGCTGCCTTGGATGAGTTCTCAGAAAAGGGTTATCACGCGGCCACCATTGATACCATAGCCCTTAGGGCGGGAATAGCAAAGGGCACAGTGTATAGATATTTCAAGACAAAGCAGGTCCTTTTTTCAGCCCTAAAGGAGACCACATTAGAGGATTTTCAGCGCATGGCCAGGGATTACCTGGAGGGTGAACAGGACGCGCTTAAGATTATAGAGACTGTCATAAACGTTTATCTAAGTTTTTTTGAAAAGAATTCAGCCTTTTTCAAGGTGATCATTCAGGAGCAGCAGGATTTTGGCAGTGAATTCGCGGAGAAATTCATAAATCAATTGATACTCATACTTCCCGGACTAAAGAGAAGTTGTTGGAAAGCCGCTAGAGAAGGGCGCTTGAAACAGATGAACTACTTTACGGTATTTTTCGGAATCATGGGATTTATGAACGGAGTGATCCAAAAGTGGCTTTCTGAAGGAGCGGAAACTTCGCTTGTGGATGAAGCTGAAATAGTTAAAGAGATACTTTTTTATGGAGTGGTGCAAAGAAAAGATGGCGCCAACAACAAGGACCATCTGGAGGTAATACAATGAAATTGATAAACCGGTCTGAATTGGAATTACAGTTACTATACATGGATCAGTGGAATTGCGATAGCTCTGAATTGATATCTTCAGCTCGATCCATGGGCGCATTAGGAATTAGAAATTTCACATCTACAAATACTGTAAATGACGCAATTGATCACACAGAGGACTATGGAATTCGGATAGGCCTTGAGGATCTAACAAAGATACCCACTGATCTAAACACCTCCCTGATCGTTGTGCCGTTAACTGACAGCCATATGCTTGAAGGTGTCGATGATGGGCGCTTCAAATCTTTTTCCCAGCCGGTATTTATAGAGGTGGGCTCGGCCCATTCTGGAATAGAGGCTGAGAGAACAGGCGCCTCCGCTGTTATAGTCAAAGGTAATGTATGCCGTGGTTGGGGCAGGGAGCGGAACGGGTTCGTCTTATTACAGGAAATCTTGCAGGCAACCTCCTTGCCGGTTTATCTCCAAGGAGGGGTAAATCCTAGAACAGCCAGGGCCGCAATTACCGCAGGCGCCAAAGGGGTAGTCCTTGATGTTCATCTGGCCCTTTGCCGGGAATCCAGTCTGGATGATGAGTTGAAGAGGTTTTTCATGCAATTGGAAGGCCCGATAACATCATGCTTTTGCGAAGCCGCGCAACGGCAATTGCGCATATATTCGAGAGTAGGCGCCAGGCTTGTTAGAGAGCTTCGCAAGGAAGAAGAAAAGATCGAATCAAACGATCTCCCAGCGTTCATGGAAAAATTGCGTTTTTATGTTGAAAAAACAGGGGCAGACCCTGACAAGGATGATTTTCTCATCCCAATGTCAGAGGACATATCCATTGCCAGGGAATACGAGCGTCAGGGGTTGAGGGCGGCCCAAATTATCGAAAAGTTTTCAGAGGCTATGAATTCAGGGATGGAACAAACCTGGCCATTTCAAGAGGGCTCGGAATTTTGTAAGGAACGTAAAATCCAGTTTCCGATAGTCCAGGGGCCAATGGCCCATATTAGCGATACACCCGAATTTCTTGGGGCTGTCCATAAAGCGGGAGCCGCTCCGGTGCTTCCCCTGGGTAATATGCCCACGGAAATAGCCCAAAGGGCTCTTGAGGACGCTAAAGCCGCCACAAACGGCAATTTCGGAGTTGGTATTATAGGCCTTGAGGTGAACAGACAAGTTTATGAATCACATTTGGAAATAATGGAAAAGGACCCTCCTCCATTTGCAATCCTGGCCGCTGGAAATGTGGAGCTAGCCCAAAAGATTGAATCAATGGGTATTCATTGCTATCTCCATTCACCATCGCCAGCAATGTTGGAAGATGCCCTGAAGCAAGGCCACAAGAGATTTGTTATCGAAGGATGCGAATCAGGAGGCCATGTGGGTCTCATGGGTAGTCTTACCCTTTGGGCGCAGAGCCTAGACATCATAGATAAGGTAATCAGGGACCAGGTTAAGGCGGAAGGTATAACAGTTCTATTCGCGGGCGGTATAGGAGGCCCAATTGGCGCCGCGTTTGTCGCAGGGATGGTCGGGGACTTGGCTGAAAAAGGGCTCAAGGTTGGTCTCCAAATCGGCACAAAGTACCTTGCCACAAAAGAGGCTGTTGATACACAGGCAATAACAGAGGCTTACCAGCGACTAATACTCAACTCCAATCACACGGTTATCCTTGGACGCACGGTCAATACCCGCGCGCGGGCGGCAGGGTCGCCTATGGCCGAAAAACTGGTCAGTCTTGAGATGGAACGATTGCGACAGGGCATCAAGATCAGGGAGCGAAAGGAGCTTTATGAACAGGACAACCTTGGCGCGCTGAGACTGGCTGCGAAAGGTTGCAAGATAGATCCCAAGACCGCAGGGGGTCAGTGTCCGATATTTATGGAGATCCCCTCAGAAGAGCAGTTGGACCAAGGGCTGTATCTCATGGGTCAGGTAGTATCAATGTGCGATAGGCCGATCACCATGGAGGGCCTGCACACAGAATTGACACGCACAGCAAAAGAGATCTTTGAGGAAAATCGGGCCAACTGGAAAAAACCAATAGACAAGCCCCAAAAGGCCGAGCCGAATATCCAAGAAATAGAACCAAGAACAGTGGTAGACGATCTGAGAGAAGAGCCCATCGCGGTTGTAGGGCTTGGACTCAGGTTACCGGGCTCGTCCACTCCCTCGGAATATTGGGAACAGATACTGAATCTGAAAAGCGGAATCATTGACGCGCCTGATGAGAGGTGGAAAGGGGTTGGCCTGTTTTACGATCCTGATCCAAAGGCGCCTGATAAGTCATATAGTAAAATAGGAGGCTTCATAACAGATTTTACCTTTGATCCCCTTGAACGCAGGATACCCCCATCTGTGGCAGCCAATATGGACAGAACCCAACAAATAGC
This sequence comes from uncultured Syntrophales bacterium, assembly GCA_964519135.1. Taxonomy (GTDB): domain Bacteria; phylum Desulfobacterota; class Desulfomonilia; order Desulfomonilales; family Desulfomonilaceae; genus CAZFJT01. Next base: position 3,466 of record CAZFJT010000027.1, read on the forward strand.
CGTATCAGCGGTTGGGGACGCTTTAAAGGACGCTGGGCTAACACCGGACGCCCTTAAGGACAAAAGGGTGGGCACAGTTATAGGCAATAGCATGGGCGGAGAAAAGACCGATCAATACGCCACCCGTGTTTCTTTGCCTTCCGCGTTGGAGGCCTTGGGTGAGGCCTTGGAGGAAATAGACATATCCCAGGGCCTGAAAAAAGATCTCCTTGGTTCGTTCAAGCGTGAATATTTGAGGCAATTGCCTGAGATAACGGAAGATTCTTTGCCTGGTGAATTACCTAATATCATAGCCGGCAGGGTGGCCAACGTATTCAACCTTACAGGGCCGAATTTCACTGTTGACGCGGCTTGCGCATCCTCCATAGCTGCGGTTATGAACGGGATCAGCCTATTGAGAAGCCGGTCCGCGGATCTTGTTATTTCCGGTGGTGTGGACGCGGCAATGGGGCCGTCATCATTCATAAAATTTTGCAAAATTGGGGCTCTCTCCCCTGATGGCTCAAGGCCGTTCGACGCTTCCGCGAATGGATTTGTAATGGGAGAGGGCGCTGGAATCATGGTCTTGAAAAGGCTTGAGGACGCTGTGAAAGACCACGACAGGATCTATGGTCTGATAGTCGGTGTGGGCTCATCCTCTGATGGCAGAGGAAAAGGCATAACAGCCCCAAACGCTGAAGGTCAAAAAAGGGCCATAAGGAATTGCCTGGAATCCTCAGGTGTAGATTTGGGATCAATAGGTCTTGTGGAGGCCCATGGCACATCTACCTCAGTAGGGGATAAAACCGAGCTGATGGTTCTTGATGACATGTTCAAAGGCGTGGGATGCTCCAAGGGTTCAGTTGGCTTGGGCTCTGTGAAATCCCTAATAGGTCATTTAAAAGCAGCGGCTGGAGCGGCTGGAATGATAAAGGCAATCCTGGCGCTTCACAACAAGACTTTGCCCCCAACTGCAAATGTGAAAGATCCCAATCCTTGCATAGATTGGAATGAGTCTCCATTAAAACTTATCTCTGAGCCAATGGAATGGCAAAATAGTAATTCGGGCCCCAGAAGAGCCTCCGCGAGCGCCTTTGGTTTTGGTGGAGCGAATTTTCATGTGGTTTTGCAGGAATATTCCCCAGATATACAAATAGCCATAAGTTCCAGTCAAGTTGCTGAGACCAAGGAAATTGAAGCGGAAATAATTGAAACCGAGATCCCTGACTGGCCAACGCCCAAAAGGATGGTCACCCAAGCCCAGGCCTGGTGTTTTGGCGCAAAAGACTACGATGATTTTGCCGAGAGATTGAATGAACTTGAAGGAAAGTTGACTGAATCCAACTGGTCAGATCTGGCCGTCCTGTCAACCAAAAGCGCCTTGCCCACGCCCTTGAGATGCGGTTTTGCCACCATTGATTATGATGACTCCATCAAAAAAATTAAGCTTCTTAAAGAGGCATTGAAGAATCCCAGAAAAAGATCATTTTTACCAGCCAGGGGAATACACCTTACAAGTTTGGATGAAGCGAGAACCAAGGCTGGAGTGGCCCTAGTATTTCCAGGCCAGGGTTCCCAGTACACATACATGCTCAGGGACTTGGCCCAGCGCTTTCCTGTTGTGGCCCAGACCCTGATGGACGCGGACAAAACACTAGAATCCCTTGGGGTGACAAAGGCCACTTCCCTTATGTTTCCGGACACTGATGCAGAAGGCTTCTCAGAAGAAGAACATGAATCCGCGATGAAGGACACCAAGCTTCTGCAACCGCTTATATTGACCGCTAATGTGGCCATATTCAGAGCCCTTTGCCATATGGGATTGGATAGGAGTGTCACTGTTGTCGCGGGCCACTCCCTAGGAGAATATGCCGCGTGCGTCGCGTCCGGCGCCATGTCCCTTGAGGACGCTCTAAGGGCAGTGTCTGTTCGGGGAAAGGAAATGGCCAATGTGAGCATGTCCGATCCGGGCTGCATGATGAGCGTTCCCGCTGAAGCGAGTTTTGTGGAAGATGTTCTCTCCCGGGTCAATGGTTATGTGGTGGCTGCAAATAAGAATTCTCCAAAACAAACGGTGATCTCAGGAGAAACCCCTGCTGTGCGGGCGGCGGCGGAGCTTTTTAAAGAAAAAGGCCTAGATGTGGTTCTAGTGCCTGTTTCAGCGGCCTTTCATTCAGCGGTTGTCGCGTCCGCTAGGGAACCATTTATGAAGACCCTGAAGAGCCTTGATGTGAAAGCGCCCAAGATCCCTGTTATCTCCAATGTAACCGGCGCCTTCTACCCTGTGGGTCCTGGCGCGGCCGATCAGATCAGGGACCTTCTGGCAAAGCAGTTTGCGGCTCCTGTTGAATGGATCAAGACAATCAGGCGGATGTACAACGAAGGGGTCAGGATATTTGTTGAATGTGGCCCAAAGAGGGTGTTGACCGCGCTGGGCAGGGATACCTTGGATAAGGACGCCCTGTTCCTTGCCACCAATCATCCGAAAAAGGGAGGGGTTGTTCAGCTTTTGGAAACAGCGGCAGCTCTAAAGGCAGAAGGCATACCTATTGATATAAACATGGAGGCCAAAGCTAAAAACCGCTCCGCGGAGATACTAACTGAGTCCAAGAGTGAAGAAGTTTTCAGGGGAACCATAGAACGGGCTACAGACAACATTGCCCGGCAAAGCGCCACTGAAATAGACGGTAATGGATCGTTAAAGCCTCTTATGGACGCGGAACTTACGGATATTGCGTCAAAACCGGAATTCAGTACGTTCATGGAACTTCAAGGCGCGCCTATCAGGGATTTCATCAAGAGCGGATACGCGAACTTTGTAGAGAAGATACTCCCATTGGAAAAAACCAAAAGAACCGTTGAATCCCAGGGTATGGATTTCAAGCCTGTTGTTGTGTCCGGTATGTCCGCGGGTCTCCCTGGGGAAACCAGGTTCCCATTTGACAAGGAGTGCCTGGATGACCTCATAAAGGGCCATAATTTCATCAAGCGCGCGCCAAAGGAAGGCATGCGTCAAATGCTGGCAAAAAACATCGAACGCTTGGTAAAGGGAGCGTCTGGTGAAGCAGAGCTGCAAAAGGTTGAAAACGAGAATGATGTCATAAGGCTGGCCGGCTATTTTTCAGATGATCGAATCTTGGAAGAGTACGGTGTTGAACAGAGAATGATCAATGCAATGGACGCGACCACCAGATTGGCGTTGGCCGCGGGAGTTGAAGCCCTGAAAGACGCGAAGATTCCCCTTGTCCTTGAAACCAGACGAACCACCACAGGAAAAACATTGCCTGACGCATGGAGACTTCCCAAGCCTTTACAGGAAGAAACCGGTGTTATATTCGCTTCAGCCTTTCCAGGGATCTCCTCTGTTGTAGATGAGGTCACCAGGGAGGTAATGGCCAGGTACAGCGTTGGGGCAAAGGATAGGTTAATAAAATTTTACACAGGCCTGATAGAGCGGATGGAGGATTCCGCGAAACGCAATGAAGTGACCGAATGGTTCACCAGGGAATTTTCAGACCTGAATGGGGAGGATAAAGGGGAGGTTTACTCATTTAACAGAGACTTTCTTTTCAGGGTAATGACAATGGCGCCCGGCCAGCTCGCCCAATTTATCAAGGCTAAAGGCCCCAATACCCATGTGAACGCTGCTTGCGCGAGCACCACCCAGGCCCTTGTTATGGCAAGGGATTGGATAAGGACCGGCGCGGCCAAGCGAGTTATAGTAGTTGCCGCGGATGATGTCGCGGGCGCGACATTATTACCATGGGTAGGAGGTGGGTTCCTCGCGATGGGAGCGGCCACCACCCAGGACAAGGTCTCAGAAGCCGCGCTACCCTTTGACGCAAGAAGAAATGGCGTGATTCTGGGATCTGCGGCTGTTGGGTTTGTGTTGGAATCAGAGTCGATCGTCAGGGAGCGTGGAGTGACGCCAATGGTCTCCGTAGAGGCCGGCATATTAGGTAATAGCGCATTCCATGGAACCAGGCTTGATCCTGACCATATTGCTTCATTGATGGATAAGATGGTCTCAAGGTGGGAAAAGGAGTCGGGTCATTCCAGGGAGGAACTTTCCAAAGACGCTCTGTTCATGTCCCATGAGACCTATTCACCCAAGCGGGGCGGTAGTTCCGCGGCAGAGATTTACGCTCTGCGAAGAACATTCGGAAAAGGTGTCGTTAATATCCCAATAGCAAATACCAAGGGATTCACAGGGCATACCATGGGAGTCGGAGTTGAGGACGCTGTGGCCATGCGATGCCTTCAAAAGGGCATGGCGCCTCCAATACCGAATCTGAAGTCCCCTGATCCGGATTTTGCAGATTTGAAACTTGGGCCAGGCGGTCCATGTGAAGCGAATTACGCCCTAAGGCTGGCCGCGGGATTCGGCTCCCAAATAGTAATGAGTCTGTACAAAGTAATGAGCAGGCAAGAGGATCGATTGTCTGATCCGGAAACCCATAACAAATGGCTCAAAGAAGTTACCGGATATGATGACACTGAAACCTTTGTTGAGCAAAGGATCTTAAGGGTTAGAAGACCGGAAGAATCTCAAATGTCCCAAGTGGCGCCTGAGTCAGCCGCAGATCTTGTTACTGACATAGAAAAGATTGAAGATGAGCCGAGCCCCGCGCAAGAGACCTTTGAATCCCAAGAGACTGTAGATTCTCTGGATACCGCAGGGATCCAGGAGCGTATAGTGGCGCTGTTGGCCGCGAAGACCGGTTATCCGGCCGAAATGCTCGATCCGGATCTGGATCTTGAGGCTGATCTTGGAATAGATACAGTAAAGCAGGCTGAATTCATAACAGAGGTGAGGGAAGAGTTCGGAATCCCGCAAATAAAGGATCTCAAGATCGCTGATTTTCCCACTATAAAATCCGTGTCAGAGTTTGTGGCTGAAAAAACCGACGCTAAACCTGCGGGCAAAGAGCGACAGCCGGAAAATACTACTGCTGGAAGCGACCAGGCCGAATCTGATGGAGCAACAGTTGGCGCCCAGAGTCCGGACGATATCCAAGAACGCATACTTGGCCTCCTATCAAAGAAGACGGGTTATCCCTCAGAGATGTTGGATCTTGACCTTGATCTTGAGGCTGATCTTGGAATAGATACAGTGAAACAGGCTGAATTCATCACAGAGGTAAGGGAAGAGTTCAATATTCCCCAAATAAAGGACCTTAAGGTAGCTGATTTCCCAACGATCGCACATATTATGGAGTTTGTGAGAGCGCGAGTCAAAGAGGAGGAATCATCAGGGGATGTTAAGAGGCCTAAGGAAATAAATGTCAGACAGCTCAACTCCAACGAAGAAGTCAAATCCTATAATTGTAGATTGATAAATATCAACGACCAAGAGTCGGAGAGTATCGATCAGGTGGATGAAATACACATCATCGGAGGTCCGAAGGAAACAGCAAAGGCTGTTAAAAAGGCTTTCCAGGTTAAATTCAAAGCAACTGTCCATGTATCGGCCGAACTGAAACCCAAGGATTCCATTACCAAGAAATCCGTAGGGATAGTTAATTTAATACCTCTGGGGCCATCGGCTGACCAATTGACGGAAACATTGAAGCTTTATATTGCTCTTTCGAACGCTTTTGAATCAGGACCTGTTTTTCTCATAACAGTGGTATCTGAGGATGGGGAGTTCGGATTTAAAAGGCCGAGTTCCATTCCAAACGGTCCAGGGGCAGTGATGGGCGCGACCAAAGCATTTTCAAGGGAATTCAAAGACACCACTGTAAACGCTATTGATATGAGCCCCGCGCTTTCACCTGGCAAACAAGCTGAAGAGATCGTGAAGACCCTTACACATAGAAGACCCCTGGAGATAGCCATAGGCGCGGATCGTTCATTAAACGTGTTGAGGCTGGCCCAGAAGATGGACCAAGCAATTCACTCATCTATGGATGAGGGCTCGGTGATACTGGCCACTGGAGGGGCAAAGGGTATTACGGCAGAATGTCTTAAATCCATTGCCAAAGACGCCCGTTGTAAATTCATACTATTTGGTAGGACCCCATTGACTCCCAAATCCAAAGAGGCCTCTGAATTCTCGGATGATCAGTGGCGTGAAGAAAGAGACAGGGTCATTGAAGCAATGAAGCGGAATCATGAGCCTATAACCCCTGTCCGTGTGGAGCGGGAACTTGGAAAGCTAAGATCCCAAGCGGATGTTTACACGACCATAAAGGAGTTGGAGTCTTTAGGTTCACAGGTGATGTACAAGGATCTTGACATCTTGGGGCCAAAAGCGCCTGAGGCTGTGAAGGAGTTCATCCTGGAATCCCTTGGGGAAAATCCCAATGTGGATCTTATCATACACGGCGCGGGCATTGATCAGAGCAAAGCCCTAAAATCAAAGACAATGGAGCAAATGGGCGCTGTAATCGGAACCAAACTCCAGGGGTTTGCTCATCTAATGGATGGATTGGAGTCAGCTAACGCACAAATCAAAGGTATAGTTGGGTTTGGAAGCGTTTCCGGCAGATTCGGCAATGTTGGGCAGGTGGACTATTCTGCGGCAAATGACGGGCTGGCCCATTATCTGAGGTATGTTCAATCAAAGGGCATTCCTGCAAAGATCATCGATTGGGCGCCCTGGTCCAATGTAGGTATGGCAAGTTCAGGAACGGTTCAGCAGTCATTGGAGGCTGCGGGCATAGATTTTATTTCACCAGACAAAGGCGTTGAGATCTTTAAAAATGAGATTTTTAACTGGTCTGAAGGCTTTGAAGAGCTTGTTGTGTGCGGCGGTTTAGGGCCTTTTACAAATGACGCTTTTCACGTACAAGGAGTAGATTTACCGGAGAATCTTATTTTTGCAGGCCAACAGGCAAATGTGACAGCCCTTATCCCCAATGAATTTATAAGGGCTGAAGTGATCCTGGACCCGTCCCATCCATTACTGGACCATCACAGAATTGATGGAACACCTGTTTTGCCTGGGGTCGGCGGCATAGAGATGATGAGATCAGCCGCGGCAATTGTCAGTGGACTTGAAAACCCTGAAATCACAAATGTTAAATTCACCAGTCCATTGAAATTGTTCAATGATGAGTTTGTGAAGGCTGAGGTTATGGTCGGTAGAGCTGTAGGCCATGGACAATGTTCAGAGTCGGTCAGGTATAGAGCGAGAATTGTCTCAAGGTTTATAGGTCCTGATGGATTACCTGTGGGACCTGAAAGGTTGCATCATCAATGTGAAATTCTATACGCCAAACAAGAAGGCGAGAGGGACTTGAGCGGACAAGCAGCCTTAAGTATCAGTGCAAGGTTTTCGTCGTGGGTCCCAATGAGTGGATTGTACAGGCGGTTCTTCCATGGGCCGGGCTTTCGTTTCCTCAATAGGATATCATTTGATGGTTCCAAGAATGTGGTGGGTTTTTCCTTTAGAGACACCATTGAGCGTGAGCAGATGTTCAATGACATATTACCCGCTTACATTGAGGCAATATTCCAGGCTTCCGCTGGTCTGGCCATGGAGCGCACAGGGGCTATGGCCCTTCCTATAGGGATGGAATCATGCACGATTCATAAGGATTTGAACGAAGCTATCTCAGGAGTAGTGGAGTTAAGGGAAGAGTTCGAACTCAATGGTATTGAGGGGAGGAAGGGCTTTAAAATGGACGGGGAGATCCATGATAGTGATCATGGGGTGGTGGCGTCTTTCAGGGGCGTTGAATTGGCCTCTTTGTCCGAACCTGAGAGTTCATCGCCCTGGGGCGCCTCACCTTGGGGCAATGAGAAGGTTTACGAGGAGATCGTTGAATTAGGGGATGTGGAAGGTATGGTCTCTGAAAATGATGAATCAGCTATCTCCCTGATATTGAACTCCAGGGAGACAGACGGCTTGAACCGGGCCAAAACCCATAAGCGGAAGGTTGAATGGCTGGGAGGTAGATTGGCTGCAAAAAGGGCCATTAACAGGCTACTCTTTGAAGCTGGCAAGCCTGAGTTACCTATGAATAGTGTCGCTTTGATACCAGATCAACAGGGTAAGCCTGTCCCTACTCTTGTGGACAACAGCGCTCCCCTGAATTTGCGCCTTACCATATCCCATTCCAATGGCGCAGTAATCGCCGCTGTTAGCGCTTGTCCCAAAGTCAGCGGGATTGGAGTGGACATGGAGAAGGTTGAAAAAAGAAATCCTCTTTGGGAAAGGGATTATTTCACCCAAATAGAAACCGATAGACTAAACGAATCCATGGACCGTGATCTTGAGTTGACAATGATATGGTCCATTAAAGAAGCTGTACTAAAGTCGGTTGGAACAGGCCTGAGATATGACATGAAAGACATAGTCGTAAAAAACATTGAAAAGAATGGTTCCGCTGACCTTGAAATAACTGGAGTACTGGCATCCAATCCAATGTTGTCCAATGAGCGTGAATTATTTGCGTGGGCTGAAGTTTGTAAAGATATGGTAATCGCCCGTACTCTTTTGAATTATAATAATGGTGATTCCGGGAATTAAGATGTTCATGACTTAGCTAAAGAGCTACAACGAATCATGAAAATTATTGGCCATTGTTGATTTTTCCTATGCTCCTTTGTCTCGAATACACAGAGGGAGAGCGCATCGAGTTAATATCTTGTTTGTTCGGCGGATAGATCAATATACTTCCGGACAAGTCAAGGAGCAGAGATTTGAGTTGACTTAGCGAATTTAAGCCAGTACTGTTCTCTTAAGTGTTAAAGAAGCTTGGAACTCTTTGAACGGTTGTGTTGACAAAGAGATTACAGTATTCAATAACATACTTAGCGTGTATAATTGATCATGATACCATTGTACATTTAGGAGAAGGTGAGATTTGAGAAGGGAACCTCATAGCAACAGTTTTCTCAAGGGAATGGGAAGTGTTTTGAATCTGCAACCAAATAGTTTTCCTGAGAGAAAGAATAGGAACAAAAAGATTGGACTTTTTCAGGAGAAGAGCTACAAAAAGCGCTTATTGGAAACATATGAAAAAAATCGGCGCGAATACTACAAAAAACTTGGGACAAGCCGTAAAGGAACTCCAGTAAATGTCGAAATACATTCTGCCGCAGGAGAGGACGGCGTAATTTTCATTAAGGGAACTCCATCTCTAAAGTTCATTGGATCCATGATTTGCAAGCAGCTCCAGCGCTCGACTGAGAAAGGCCGTGCAATTTTAGAAAGCGCCGGCAATAAAGGATCGACTAATAGATTCTCTACTGCAGGAGGCTCTTTTGGGAAAAGATGAGACTCGCTGCGAAGGTTTAGATTCTGACAAATCAACCGACTCTGACTCATCAGCCGTAAGTCATTCATCCCGAGAAGACGAAGAGCCATCTTCATCCGATGGTGGCCGAATATTTTTCCAGATTTCTGAGACAACCGATATTACCCAGTTATTTGAACAACGAGACCACGTTCCAGGGACCATACCTCCCTCTGATGAGTTGGCTCGACTTCAGGCGCAAATACCTGATTATGGTATACAATGTGTTGAGTGGGCCAAAGAAGAACAGAAACTCCAGCACGAAGAAAGACGGACCAGGCTGCAATTGGAAGTTGAAGAGAGGCGCAAAGCCATAGAATTCGAAGCCAAGGAAAAAGAACTGGATACTGAAGAGCGTCGAGCTGTAATCAAATCTGCCCGCCGCGGCCAGTGGTTCGCTCTTTTTTTGTCGCTTGCGCTCATCGGTTTGGCGGCTTATTTGGGAGGATGGCAAGGGACGATTGTCGCTATAGTTACAATGGGTATAATTGGCGCTATCTACTTT
>CAZFJT010000028.1:0-12409 GCA_964519135.1 uncultured Syntrophales bacterium
CACTCGAACACGCGAGTCGGACCCTGCTAATGATGACCTTTATCCTTTTAGTCCTATAAGCGCTTGGTTAGAAATCCCTCACTTAAGTGAACGGTTACTAGTGATTGCCGCGTTCGATTCTGGTCCCTCAAACAGGACCATTCAAAATCCCATGTGACTTTGCCCAGTGAGCCGACCCTATAATTTGCGCCATGCAATGTTAAGCGCAGATGAGGGTTAGATTGTGATATGGCCTAGAAATAATCTAATCACTTTGGGCGCGGAGCTGGGGCTGAATTCCTTCCTTTGTAAAGAAAGCAAAGAAGTCACTGGTATATGAGGCGCCCACATACCTGTTCAAAGTATGGTCTTTCTGGTCTGGAGACAGTTTTTCCTTTTTGATAATCCTCCCTGAAGAATCTGTGTAGTAGAAATTACCAACAACATTATGGGGATTTGCGTCACCATGTATCGCCCGAACACACCCTGCTAAAACAAGGGCCTTGGCCAGATCCTTTGTGCTGATATGATGGCCTATTGCGAATACAAGGTTACCATCAGGTCTAATGCCAAAAGCGCTGCGCGTGGCTATGAACCATTGGTCACCCATGTATCTGGTGCTGACCGGCCCGCTGGGAGCTTGCATATAGCCATAACCATAACCGTAGCCCCCAAAACCCCCCATCAACTGATCGTCTTCTACAAGAAGAAAGCCGAGTCCGATTTCAGCGTCCTTTTTGCGTCCACCCTGGGAAACTGTCTTTACTACCTTTCCGTCCTTTACTATAAGATGTCTTAATTGGCGCGCGTCCAGTATTTGGGATACATCCATATTCTCATCCCATTCAACTATATCCACTGTATTATCTTTATAGACTATCAAGGTAGCCATGCCTGGGGCCAACTCGCGAATGACCTTACCTCTGTAAATTGCCCCTGCGCCTCTTGAATGTTTTTGTTTCCACATCGCGTTGGTGACTGCCACCAAATTCTGCGCCTTGGCCGGCTCAACCTCTGAGGACCCTTCTGGCGCCCCAGGTTCACTGGAACCCAGATAGAGCCTCATGGCCAGACTTTTCATGTCGAATAGGGCCATGTGTACTATGGCGTTTGGATACTCTACACTCGGCCTGTATGTGGTTCTATAGATTACCGGCCATTGGGAGTCCAATTTGGGCGTGGAGTCCCATTCCCATTCACCTTCCCCTGGTATCCTGGGTGACGAATACAATGGAGGTATGTTCTTGAGGACCAGGCTCTTGTACGGTCTTCTGGCGAGGGCTTTTGGGAAATGTAATGACTGAGGCGCGAGCTTGGCGGGAGTTAACCCGGCCAGATGATTTGGCGCCGGCTGGTCCTCGGCTCCAGCTCGATCAACGGATCTCGTATCTTTGCCGGCCCTCAGTTCAATAATACTTTCGATACTTATGAATAGTTCCCTGTAGTTTTTACTTTTGTTATTGGCTGGGTTCTTATCCACTGAAACAATGTTGCCGCCCCATAACAGTGGTTCCCATTCTTGAATCGGATGGGACTGACCTCTTGCTTCCCCTGGGGAGAATAACAACTGCAGGATCAGCATGATCACCATGCCTGGCGCCAGTCCCATAGTTTTTGCAGCAAGGGGCCTCTTCAATGATTCAATACCATGCAATGGTTCCTTAGTTGACATGATCAGGTTCATCGGTTATTTAATCGCAAACATTCGCCAAGCCTGGATTTGAAACAATAATACTTGAAATAACAATTAATTTAAAATAAATGTCGCTCATCACATATTCCGGTGTTTTCAAGACAAACTATTTTTCTAGCAGTATATGTGGAAGGCGTCAAGGGCACTCAATGAAAGGGCGCAAGCTTCCTCACGGATAATATAATGATCTGCCAATACCGCAAGCGCTAAAGATAATAACAATAATGTAAAAGGAAAATATTAGTTTGAATATATTCACCGCAGTCGGCGACAATGGAGACCATATGATGGTTAGAGCCTTACTGATAATTTTTATTGCCTTTGCTCAGGTCTGCACGGTTTTACAGGCGCCTGGGTATCCCCAATCCGCCGGCGACTTATTCCAAAGCGCGTTACAAGCTGAAAATGAGGGAAATTGGGATAAGGCTTTGGAATTATACGACAGAGCAGGGGAACTGGATCCCGACAATGGGGCCATTTGCAATAATAAGGGTGTAGTGTACGCAGTTAAAGGTGATTTCGAATCCGCTGTGGAGGAATTCACAAAAGCTCTGGAAATTGAGCCAAGAAATCCGGACGCTCATAACAACAGAGGAATGGCGTACGAGAGGTTGGAAAAGTATGATCTGGCCCATAAAGACTTTGAGAAGGCCTTGGACAGAGACCCACGTAATGTTAGCGCACTGTATAACAGGGCAAATTCTTGGCATAGAAGATCTGAATTCCATAAGGCCCGCAAAGACCTGAAAAAAATCCTGTCAATGGACAGGGACCATCTGACGGCCCGTTTACTGCTGGCCAGAATGGAAATAAAAGAAGGGAAGCTCCGGTCCGCAATACGTACACTAAAAAGAGCCAAGTCAAGTGATGAGAAGAATCCCAAATGGCTGGAAGTAATGGGAGACGCCTATTTTGCCCAGGGAGATATGAAGAGAGCCATAAGGACATATGAAAAGGCCCTGGAAAGTGATCAGGATAAAGCTGAATTCAGATCGAGAATTCTCATCAATATGTGCGCGGCAAGAATGAGAACCGGGGATTTGGAGCGAGCTGAGGCTGACTGCAGGGAAGGAATACAGTATCAGCCTGAAGAACCTTGGGCCCAATATAATCTTGGTTCAGTTCTTTGCGCTCAGGGGAGACACAAGGAAGCCATTGAAGCCCTTAGAGAGGCTACAGCCAAGAGCCCCGAAAATCCGGACTATCTGTATAATCTTGGTGTGGCCCTTGAGAGAGTGGGGAATCAAAACGAAGCTTTGGAAGCCTTCAATAGAACCATTGATCTCGACTCTAACCGAGCGGACGCGTTGAACAATAGAGGCTTGATTTATTGGAGAATCGGTAAACTTTCCAAGGCTGAACAAGATTTCCAAAGGGCGCTGGAAATAGATCCTAAAAACAAATGCGCGGCAATAAACCTCGGACTAACCTTCCTTGCTAAGAAAAGGCCTGATGAAGCTGTTAACGCTCTAGGGAAGGCCCTTAAGATTGACTCACGCGATCCGGAGATTCTTAAGTCCATTGGAGACGCATTTTGTCTCAAAGGAGAATTCAGAAGCGCCCGGAAACATTACTCAAGAGCCATTAGGGCCTGTAAATCCCCTGAAGACAGGGCAAAGATCTATGAAGCGAGTGGAGAGGCCTGGGAGAAGGAAGGCAAGGCAAAATACGCTATAAGAAGCTATGAACAAGCGATTTCTCATACAAAGGACGAAAATGAGATCAAGAGAATAGAGAAGAAGATTAAGGATTTGAAATAAGCATAATAATGATTCGAACTGACTTACGATAATCAAAAAACCGAGCACAAAAAAATAGGAGACCAATTGTTATTTTTTGCGGACTTACATGTGCATTCCCGCTATTCCATAGCCACTTCCAAGGATTCCAACCTTATGGAACTCGCACGATTGGCGGCTCTTAAAGGAATACGCGTTGTGGCCACAGGAGATTTTACCCATCCCAAGTGGCGTGAGGAAATAGGTTCACATCTGGAACCTGATGGATGCGGCCTGTACAAACTGAGAAAAGATTACGTTTCTCCCCCCAATCCTGTTGGTCCTGATTTACGTCCCCAGGATATAAGGTTTATTCTCAATGTGGAGATAAGCTCTATTTATAAGAAGGACGGCAGAACCAGAAAATCTCACAATCTTGTTTTTATGCCTGACCTGGATTCAGTTGACAGATTTAACAGCCGACTGGAAAGAATAGGAAATATCAGATCAGACGGCCGCCCCATACTGGGACTAGATTCAAGGGACCTATTGGAAATAGCGCTTGAGACCTCGAGTGATTCTTTTCTCATTCCAGCTCATATATGGACTCCGTGGTTCTCAGTATTAGGTTCAAAATCGGGATTCGATTCCATAGAGGAGTGTTATTCCGACCTTAGTGATCATGTGTTCGCACTTGAAACAGGACTGTCTTCTGACCCCGAAATGAACCGTCTTGTATCATCATTGGACGGATACACCCTTGTATCCAATTCAGATACACATTCTCCTCAGAAATTGGGCAGGGAAGCGAACATTTTTTATGGACAGCCAGGTTATGAATTCATAAGGGATTCTTTGAAATATGGCGTCAAGTCCGGGGCAATGGAGCTGGAACAAGAGCATGGCTGGGACCATTACAAAGAAGGCTTCTTGGGAACCCTGGAGTTCTTCCCTGAAGAGGGCAAGTATCACTTGGACGGCCACAGAAAGTGCGATGTGAGAATGAATCCACAGGATACTCGATCAGCCAACGGGATCTGTCCAAAATGCGGTCATAAAATCACTGTCGGCGTTGTTAACAGGGTCATGGAGCTAGCTGATAGATCTCTTGGAGATTCAGCCACAAGAATTGAGTATTTCAAAAGACTGTTGCCACTTGTTGAAGTCATTTCACAGGCCATTGGAGTTGGACCAAAGTCAAAAAAGACCATGGGGCGCTATTTTGACATGGTTGAAAATATTGGCTCTGAATTGGATATTCTTTGGAGCAGATCCATATCTGAGATGGAGGGAATGGTCCCAGATCTTATTCTGGAGGGTATAAGCCGCGTCCGGAACGGCAACGTGAGAATTATTCCCGGGTTTGATGGTCAATTTGGTGAAGTTAGGCTCTTTGACCATAAATAAACAGGGTTTATTAGTAATAGAGCAAGAATTGCTTCCTTCTTTAATATCCTAGCTTCATGGTAGGGAATGGCTTCTTGACATATCTTAAATATTGATATATTCATATATGTGAGGTTGATGGAGTAAATGAGGAATGGTCGGTCATTATTCATTATTTTTTCCAGCGCCCATGCGATTTTATTGATGGGACTCGCATTACATATTTGCGGCCAATGTTACAGCCAAGCCCCGCCTCAAGGTCATCACTTCAGGAGTTTTGAGAATCCGCCTCCAGCCAACGACTTTGAAATGATGGTACAGGATGGCTCAGAAATAAGCCTATCGGATCTATTCGGAAAAGTACTGATACTGAATTTTTGGAGAGAGGACTGTAAGTTTTGCCCGCTTGAAAAAGGCCATTTGAGGATGATGTTAAAGGCCCTGAACAGGTCCGATATAATGGTGGTATACGTGAATCTTTGGGATGATGCTGATTGGGTAAAAAGGTACGCAAAAAGACACCCTGGCCCATATGTGTTCGGTATGACAATACCTGGTAAGAAAAGCGTTATCGAGAACATCATCAGGGGAAGAAGGCTCGGATTCTACGTGCTGAACTCCAAGAGAGAGGCGGTATATGAGATAAAGGGTTTTCCCACTTCATACGTTATCAATAAATCAGGCCAGGTCGCCGCGGCTCATATCGGCATGGCCCAATGGTCGGTTAAGCCTATCAGGGAATGGATAAGAAGACTTGCTGATCAGAAATAGCGTTCAGCGATACTTTGGCGCAGAGGATAAAGGTTCAGGGGCGATTCTCCATACGGTAATAGGGAAGGGCCTCGCTTTTAAGCGCTGTATATGATTTAACCACACAATGTTTGTCATAATGGAGGCAATTATTATGGAAATAATATGGTTAGTGGCAATTTTGGGCATATGGTTCGTGTTAAACAAGTGGTTGCTTCCAAAGCTGGGAGTTCAGACCTGAATGTCTGACGCATGCTCCCCGGTTGGGGATGATCAATCTGTTGAAGGCAAATCCAAGCTGGGCGCCGGAAGGAAAAAAACATAGGATATTTCGTCATGACGCCACACTCCAAGAGTAACGATAAAATTCACACAGACCTGGAAGAAGTATTCAATGAAATAAAGGCTGCGGATTTCACGGCTCAAGCTGAGATTTTCAAGGCCCTTGGGCATCCGATACGGATGAAAATCGTTTATGGCTTGATAAAAGTAGGCGGATGCAATGTGAAAAATATGCAGGAGTGTTTAGGGCTTCACCAGGCCACAGTGTCACAGCATCTAATCCATTTGAAGAGCAGGGGACTTATAGAATCAACACGGCATGGTCTGGAAATGGTTTATAAGGTCACAAATCCCGAAGTTGAGGCAATCATTAATACAATAGAGGAGTTTAAAGAATAAGATTTGGAAATGCTTGCGATAGGCCTTTTGCAAGACCTGCGGGCACGCTCATTACCCGATCCGGTAACTGTCGATCCCTTACCCTGTATAAAAGTAATAATACGCGCTTAAAGTAAACATGCGCGCCAAATCATTTTGTGTGGTAAAATAATCGCGCCCGTACAGCTTAGGCCTGGCGCCCTGGGGTTATGAAGAATCCGTTCAAAGGGTGTGCGGCTTTTATGTTCAATGTAATCAATGAGCCAATAGGAGATTATTTTTACTATGGGCGAATTAGTTCGATTCGGTGTGTCGATTCCTGAGGATTTGTTGGGCAAATTTGACGCCCTTATCTCCGGTAAAGGCTACACCAACAGATCCGAGGCGATCAGAGATCTCATCAGGGATAGGCTTGTGGAGGACCAATGGGCCGACTCGGAACATGAAGTGGTGGGCGCGGTAACTGTTGTTTACAACCATGAACAAAGCGAGCTCGCGCAAAAACTGACCCAGATTCAACATGAAAAGCATGATCTCATAATATCTTCAGTACATGTGCATCTGGATTCCCATAACTGTCTTGAAGTGCTTATCATGAAGGGTGAAGCTGATCAGGTTCGTAGAGCCGGAGAAAGAATCATATCCACCAAGGGGGTAAAACACGGCAAGATAAGTATGACCACATCAGGTAAGGAAATCAGATAATTAGCCCATTTGAGCCCTTTGGTTCACGAGTATATCCTGGGAAAATTGATAGGTCTCACATCTTCTCGCTGTGGTGGAGGGATCAATAACTGCAAGTCCACATTGAGCCACTGATATTCAGGGTTTAGCTCCCTAAGCTTGCCATCAGAGGGCGGGGTTGAGTGTTCATTGTGCTTATTTGTGACTAGAAACAGCCCAACTCCCCAGTCAGGACCTTCATCTATCAGGTAGGAATTAGCGAACTCCTTTGATTTAATGTTTTTGTATTTGCAAAGATTCTGGATTTCTTCTTTGTCCAGTCTAGCCAATGCGAATTTTGAGAGCCCCTGTTCCGATATCCGCAGTAAGGTTCTGGATTCTGAAGAGGAAACATAAACAGTGGATAGAAAATCAAATCTTTCCATGTACTGGGCAGCTACCAGCGCGGCTGTTCTTCTTCCTCCCACCGTGTGATGCAATCCATAGTATTCATAAAGCTTCTGCTGGAGAGTTTCAGCCACCTTATCTCCCTTTTCATAAAGGTCCTTGGAGATGTATCTTAACTGGCTTCCAAGGTTTTCCGCTGCGTCTGAAACAGGCCAGTCAACCTTTACATGAAAATGGGAAATACCGAACCTGTACTTGGCCTTTACAGATGGGTCCCTCTGCAAGAGGATGGCAAAATCCGTGCCCAGCAGGGATTTCAAGACATCTTTAAATTGCGGGTCATTAAAGAATCTCATGCGCTGATGGAAAACGTCCTGAAGATCAAATACCGCCATAGCTCCAAGATTCTCTTTGGTTAATTTGTTTGATTCAAGGAACCGTATATGATTTTTTGATGAAGAGGGTAAACTGTCTTCATTGAAAATCACAATGAAATGCTGTTGCATTGGATACTCAGGGCCCCAAACCCTTGCTCTGGGCTTCAACTCCCTTTTTTCCACAAAAGGATATTCCTGCCCTGCTTCTTTGAAGGCATTATAGGAAGTTATCAGGGACTCAGTGAGTAGAATGCCGTCCAATTCATCCCTAAGGAAAAAGTACAGGCATCGACGGAACCTCTCATTCCAAGTTATTTCATTCCGTCGAAGATAAGCCATTTAAGCCTCTTTATTCTTTGATTATGTACACAAAATCTAACATAAATGGTCGGGAAAATCAACATGTTGTTTATGTGACAAACCAGCTCTACCGAAGTATTAGAAAAGTCTTTGAAGATATGCTTATCATTTACTGTACATTTGACCGGAATATTCTTTTTAACGAATCTGAATCCATGTCCTTGGTGAAAATTCAATGCATGGTTTTATAGAACGTTCGTGGTAATCTTGCAACAAAACCAGAAAAGAGGTAACAAGGATTCTATTGACTTAAAGAGGTAAGAGTAATGGTGGACAGCACGGATAATGGTCAGAATAACGGCAATACAGAGCCTGATCTACATAATCAGGAGGATTTTGCCAAGTTATTGGAAGAATCTGAGAGCGCGAGGGAATCGAAAATCCATAGGGACCGGAAGATCCAGGGAACTGTTGTTTCGGTTGGAGAAGAATGGATTTTTGTTGATGTGGGAGCAAAGAGCGAAGGTTACATAGCCAAGGCTGAACTGTCGGATGAAGAGGGCAAGGCGCCTGTTAAACCAGGAGATACGATTGAGGCCTACGTGGTCACGGCCACAGGATCGGATATTGTGTTGAGCGTAAGGATGACTTCAGCAGCCTCTAAAGAAGCTCTGTTCGACGCTTATAAAAGCGGTGTCCCAGTGGAAGGTTTGGTCCTTGAAGAAAAAAAAGGCGGGTTTTCCGTGAGAATTCTTGGAAAGGAAACATTCTGCCCATATTCTCAGATTGACAGTCAAAGGGCATCGAACCCGGAAGATTACATAGGCAAGCGATTCAGCTTCAGGATAATAGAACACAAAGAAGGTGGCGGAAACATCGTAGTCTCCAGGAGGATTATTCTTGAGGAGGAAAAGGCTGAGGAGCTATTAAAACTAAAGGAATCCCTCAAGGAAGGAGATTTGGTTGAGGGCCGAGTAACCAATGTTGTAGCGTTCGGCGCCTTTGTTGATATTGGAGGAATAGAGGGCCTCATTCCAATGTCTGAGTTAGCGTGGCACAGGGTCCAAAACGCATCGGATCTTTTTGCCACAGGGGATCAAGTCAAGGTTGAGGTCTTGAAGTTAGACTGGGACAATGAGCGGATCACACTAAGCTCAAAAGGGGCCGCTGAGGATCCTTGGGAATCAAGCCAAGAAAACTATGAATTGGAACAGGTCTATGGGGGAGTGGTTAGGAAGTTAATGGATTTTGGGGCCTTTGTGGAATTGACCCCTGGAGTTGAAGGATTAATACATATATCCAACATGGGGGTGGGTAGAAGGATCAACCATCCAAGGGAAATTCTTTCAGAAGGTGAGAAAGTCCAGGCAAAGATCTTGTCCGTAGACAGGGAGAACCGTCGAATAGGTCTTGAACTGGTTTCTTCATCCCAGGCGCCTCCAATTGAGGAAGTTGATCTCAATGAAGGAGATAGGGTTCAGGGAACAGTTGAGACAATAAAAGATTATGGCTTGTTTGTAGGATTGCCGGGCGGAAAAACAGGCTTGTTGCATGTGTCGGAAATATCAGCCGGAACGGGCCAGAATCTTAGGGCAAATTATAAAATCGGTGATTCTATCCAGGTGGAAATCCTGGCTATTGATCCTGGTTCCGAGAAGATCTCATTGAGCATGCGCTCCTTGGAAGACAAAGCCGAAGCTGATATGGTTAAGGAATTCAGTGGCAAAGAGTCAAGCACAAAATCCATTGGCACCCTTGGCGACCTATTGAAAGACAAATTAGGGAAATAATCTAGCTCAACATTTTCAGCATCAATAATGGCAATGATTTTAGTGAAACATATGGGCCTAATTTGAGAGTTGGATGGAAGTGTAACAAGGTATGTTCTATGGATCAACCAGAGCCAATCATGGCGCAGGATTACGAAAATGTTGTGGAAGTAAGGAATCTTTCAATGAGATTCGGATCTCTGGCTGCTCTGGGGAATATCAACCTCACGATCCCAAAAGGTGAACTTTTTGGTTTACTTGGCCCTAATGGGGCCGGCAAGACAACCCTTATTTCAATACTCGCCACCATGCTGTCAGGATCATCAGGCGAAGCCCGTATATGCGGGTATGATGTGCGATCCGACCAGGATCTGGTCAGAAAGTCCATAGGCATAGTTTTCCAAGACCCAAGTTTGGACGAGGAGTTGACAGGCGAGGAAAACCTGGATCTTCACGGCCGACTATATGGTTTACACAAGGATCTCAGAAAGTCGAGGATCGAAGAAGTCCTTGATTTGGTGGATCTGGAGGAACGTCGCAGGGATAGGGTCAAGACCTATTCAGGCGGCATGAGAAGGAGGCTGGAAATTGGAAGGGGTCTCATGCATATCCCAAGGTTGCTCTTCCTTGACGAACCCACACTTGGGCTGGATCCCCAGACAAGACGAAGGATATGGGGATACATAAAGAATCTCAAGCAGAACCAAGGGACCACGATAATTCTCACCACACATTACATGGACGAGGCAGACAACCTATGTGATAGGATCGCGATAATTGATAAAGGGGAAATTGTATCCATGGGAACTCCTGCGGAACTTAAATCTTCAATGGGCGGAGACTTGGTGGAGATGGTAGTAAATCAGGAGAAGGGCGCTTTTTTGGCAGAACTTGGATCACTTGAGGATATTTCCGGAATCGAATCCCATGACCGCGGTATTAGGTTGACCGCTGTTGACGGAGGATCATCTCTTCCATTGATCTTCAAAGTAGCCGGGATTCATGAGGTTGAGATCTCTTCTGTCGCCGTGCGGACCCCGAACCTGGAAGACGTCTTTCTGAAACTCACCGGTCGCAATATCAGGGACGATGAAGCTGTGGAGACCAAGGACAGGATGCGAATTTACATGTCGCCCAGGAGAAAATGAAATTCATCAGCACCGTATATACCCTATGGCTTAGGGAGATCAAGCGCTTTGCCAGAAATAAGGGCAGGTTGATAGGTTCACTGTCTTTTCCCATGCTGTTCCTTGTAATACTCGGCGCCGGATTTCAAGGGGTGTTTAGATACAGGTCGGATGTGAGTTACATGGAGTTTGTGGGCCCGGGCATAGTTGGTATGTCGCTCCTTTTTTCGTCCATGTTCGGCGGTTTAGGTGTCCTATGGGACAAGCAGTTCGGTTTCCTAAAGGAAATCCTTGTGGCGCCTGTGAGCCGATTGTCCATTGTTACTGGCCAAACAGTGGGCACGGTTACCACATCCATGATCAAGGGGACAATATTTCTGGGAATACTTGTTTTTGGCGGGTTGGTTAAAGGAGATTTCCTGGGGGTGTTAATCGCTCTTGGGTTCATGTTTCTGATATCCGCTTCTTTTGTGGGGCTTGGTCTTGCTTTTGCCACCCAAATGAATGACCCTCAGGGATTCCAGCTTGTTATGAACTTTCTCATAATGCCCGTGTTCTTTCTATCAGGGGCATTGTTTCCGATTGATCAGCTCCCGGGCTGGTTGGCTGTGCTCACATGGATGAATCCACTCACCTATGGGGTGGATGGAATAAGGTTCGCCCTTAATTGTCCCCATGAGTTTCCGGTAATGGTGAACTTTCTTGTGCTAATGGGGTTTTGGATAATAACAGCCACAGCCGCGGCCGCGCTGTTCAAACGAATGACGGTTTGATCCAATTGGGCTCAGTGGCCAATTGCGGCGGTGAGGCCGGGGATATCACTGGGCTCGCTCTTTTCCGGTTCCTTCAATGGTCGAACGATCAAGTAATCAGCAATAGGTCGATTAATGAATTTAAGGTCTGAATGCTTTATCTCAATGGGCGCTGATTGGCGCTTCTCCTCTTCTGAAAGAACCAGCTCGCCACTTTCAGTGGGCAGTACAATTCTGGTGGCCGCATCATTCATAAGCCTCTCGGTTCTCTCAGGAATCCCAAAACCATAGTTGATGTGGCCCGAGCCTGCTATAACAACCATCTTGCGTTCCTTGCCGGCCTCAGATCCCATGAATGCCGCTATAGTCTTGGCCATTGTTTGATCCCGCAGCGCTTGGGCAAGAATGATCCTATCCAGCCCCTTGTGCTGAAAGGCTTTGTGAACTCTCAATTTCATGCTCAATAGCCTGGCGTTATCAGGATTGATGTCTCGGGCGCCCTCAGGTATCAGTCTCCTCTGTTGCTCTGTGATACCATCTATTCCCTTTGACGCGACCGCCTTAACAAGGGAGTCTTGAGCGTTTAGGGCCACAAGGGGAATCTCCTGATCCCTTAGCATTAAGAGAATTTCCTTGTAATCATCAATGTTATTCCAGTAGGTTCCCAACAGGTATTTGAGGTGATCAACATCCATCTGGCTTGACATCCACTGGTCCAAGGCGGGTTGCTGATTCACCTGAAACATTTCCATACCCACAGCGAGTCTCACTCCAGAGGCCAGCAAGCTATTAATAAGCTGCTTCTGGTACAGATGATGCCTGTGGAT